>CANGCM010000014.1 GCA_947452535.1 Burkholderiaceae bacterium
ATGGAGTGCACCACACTCTGCGGATGAATCAATACCTTAATCTTTTCTAACGGCAAACCAAATAACCAAAAAGCCTCAATCACTTCAAGACCTTTATTCATCATGGTTGCAGAATCGACAGAAATTTTTCTACCCATTACCCAGTTGGGATGAGCGCAAGCTTGGTCGGGCGTAATAGCTGCTAAGTCTGCAATTGCCACATTTCTAAATGGTCCGCCGGAGGCTGTTAACCAAAGCTCCTCAACCCCCAAATGGTCTGATGGATTTTTTGTAAAGCGATCTGGCAAACATTGAAAAATCGCATTGTGCTCACTATCAATTGGCAGCAACTCCCCGCCACCCGCCTTCATGGCTTGCATAAATAAATTGCCCGACATTACCAGCGCCTCTTTGTTAGCTAGTAAGACACGCTTCCCCGCCTTGGCTGCCGCCAAAGTCGGAATCAGTCCAGCTGCCCCCACGATGGCAGCCATCACTGTGTCGCACCCAGATTCCGTTACTGCACTTACCAGAGCCTCGGATCCATAGAGCACTTGAGTAGCAATCTGCTTCTCTTGCAGAAGTTGATTTAGCTTAGCGGCGCCCTGTGCATCAGCAACTACTGCAATAGCGGGCTTGAACTCAATGCACTGCTCAGCCAAGCGCTCAATTTGTTTTGCGGCCGTCAGGGCAACTACATTGAAGCGATCGGGATGTGCGCGGATCACATCTAGGGTATTGACACCAATTGACCCGGTAGATCCTAGAATGGCAACTTGTCTCAGGGGCATTAGACTAATCCTGCTAAAAGTGCCGCTATGGGCATTGTCGGAATAAGTGCATCCACACGATCAAGGACGCCGCCATGTCCAGGTAATAAATGACTGCTATCTTTCACGCCAGCCAAGCGCTTTAATTGGGACTCAAACAAGTCGCCAAAAATACTGAAGGCGACCAAGACTGTCACCATCAAGATCGTAGGAATCCAGCCAAACCGAATTGCCCATGCACCAAATAGAGTATCTCCAAGAGGCAAATACACTACGCACAAGAATGCATACAAGTAGCAAAGTAGTAGTCCCCCTACCGCACCTTCAATTGATTTACCTGGGCTAATTTGCGCAGCAAGCTTATGCCTACCAAATGCTTTACCAATAAAGTAAGCGCCAATATCAGCAACCCAAACAAGAGCCATGCTGCTTAATAAAAAAATCAACCCTAGTTCACGTAAGAAAACCAATGCAAACCATGTTGCCGGAAGAATGATTAATCCCAGAATGCTATAAAAGGGTTTGAACTTTTGGAGAGGAAAGTTCATGCCCTTGGCCAAAATAAATGGCGCAACAAAAAACCAAAACAGAACGGCCATCATGAGTAAAGAAAACTGCCAAGCAATAGCTTGCATACCCAATAAGAGTGAAATAATCACTAGACAAAAAGTGGCATAAAGCCATGCGGCCTTCTTCGCCTCAGGGGCAATCATGCGACTCCACTCCCAAGCAGCAGCCACTAGAGCAACCAAGAAAAAAGCACCTAGATAAAAAGGTGGCAATAAAAATAAGATGGGCAATAGCACTGCCATCAAAATGGTAGCGGTAATGATGCGTGTTTTTAGCATATCAAGATCATGAGATGTCTAGACAGCATCACTCATTGACTCAGATGCCAGTTGCGCACTCGTGCGCCCAAAACGCCGCTCACGTTGACCAAACCAGTCAAAAGCTTTATTGAGCTGAGCTTCGTCAAAATCAGGCCAAAGCACGTCTGTGAAATACAGTTCTGTATAAGCCATTTGCCATAGCAAGAAATTACTTACCCTCTGCTCGCCACCGGTACGAATAAATAGATCAGGTTCCGGTGCATAGGCCATGGATAAATGAGGCTGTAGCAACTCTTCAGAAACCTGCTCAGGCTTTAAACCGGGATTAGCAACCAAACATTGCCGCATTGCCTGCAAAATATCCCAGCGCCCACCATAGTTAGCAGCAACAGTGAGCGTGAGACTCTTACAGTCAGCCGTTTTTTCTTCAGAAAATTGCACCATCTCTTGAATTGCAGAATCAAAGCGGCTTAAGTCCCCAATGAGGCGCAGGGAGATATCGTTTTCAGCCAAACGGGAGACTTCACTTTTTAATGACTTCAAAAAAAGCTTCATCAAAAAACCAACCTCTTCGGGCGGACGGCGCCAATTTTCAGAGCTGAACGCAAATACGGTGAGGTATTCAACACCGAGGCGACGGCACTCTTGAACAATCTTGCGAACTGCACCTAGACCTTCGGCATGCCCGGCTACACGAGGCATAAAGCGATTACCTGCCCAGCGTCCATTGCCATCCATAATAATGGCGACATGGCGAGGAATGGCTCTAAGCTCTGGAACAGTTAAGGTAGAACTAGAGTGCTGGGTCATGGATGGTGATGAATAAAAATTGATCTGATGACTAAACCGTCATGATCTCTTTTTCTTTTTCTGCAATGATCTTATCAATATCCACTACAGCACGGTCGGTCATCTTCTGAATTTCATCGGTGGCGCGACGCTCATCATCCTCTGAGATTTCTTTATCTTTCGTGAGGCGCTTGAGGTGCTCGTTCGCATCGCGACGTAAATTACGCACAGCGATCTTGGTATCTTCACCTTCGTTTTTGACAACCTTAGTCAAGTCACGACGGCGCTCTTCTGTCAATGCCGGCATTGGCACACGGATCACGGTGCCCTGTGAAGCTGGGTTGAGACCCAAATCAGAATCACGAATTGCCTTCTCAA
The DNA here is from genome assembly GCA_947452535.1 of Burkholderiaceae bacterium. Lineage (GTDB taxonomy): Bacteria > Pseudomonadota > Gammaproteobacteria > Burkholderiales > Burkholderiaceae > Polynucleobacter. Next base: position 2,747 of record CANGCM010000014.1, read on the forward strand.
TTACGGCAACCATCGTCTTTTCAAATGGCTGAACATTGATGGTTCTAGCGTCAGCCAAGCCTAAGTTAGCGACCTGACTTAATGGGGTTGGATTGCCGTAGTAATCCACTTGGATATGCTCCAAAATCCCGGGGTTTGCACGGCCAGAACGAATCTTTGCCAAATTGGTTTTCAAAGCCTCAAGAGACTTTTGCATCTTTTGTTCGGTAGTGGTTTTAATTTCTGCTGCGGACATCAAGCCTCCTATTAAACGTGTACTAAGGTGCCTTCAGATTCTCCTTGAACCACACGCATTAAAGCGCCCGGCTTGAGAATCGAAAAGACTTTAATGGGTAATTTACGGTCACGACACAATGCAAAAGCAGTGGCGTCCATCACCTGTAAGTTTTTGATGATGGCTTCATCAAAAGTGATGGTTTGATATAAAGTAGCGTTTGGGTCTTTCATTGGATCAGCGCTATAAATACCATCGACCTTGGTTGCCTTGAGCACAATCTCTACGCCCATCTCAGCGCCACGCAAAGCAGCTGCAGTATCGGTGGTGAAGAAGGGATTACCCGTACCGGCTGCAAAGATCACTACCTTGCCTTCAGCTAAGGCGCGGATTGCACGCGGACGAATATAGGGCTCAAGCACTTGATCCATTCTTAAAGCGGATTGCACCCGTGCCTCCACCCCTTTTTGACGCAAGGCATCTTGCAAGGCAAGAGAATTCATCATGGTAGCCAGCATTCCCATGTAATCGGCTGTTGCTCGATCCATACCGGCCGCACCACCTGCTACACCGCGGAAAATATTTCCGCCGCCAATCACAATCGCTAATTGAACGCCGCTATTGACCACATCGGCAATTTCTTTCACCATGGAATCAATGGTCGTTGGATTGATACCAAAAGCATCATCCCCCATTAGGGCTTCACCAGAAAGTTTTAAGAGAACACGCTTGTAGGCTGGCATCGTTTTATTTTCCGTAATTTGCTAAGTAATTTACTCGCTTAGCTTATTGATCTTTAAGTACTTTTAAGTCTTGCCCGAATTATAAAGGGCTTGGCACAGATCAAACAAAAGGGCACAGAAACCGAGATTCCCGTGCCCTTTTGAGGATTACAGCCTGACTGGGTCAGCCCAGTAGTTTTGGAGCTAGTTAAGCACCCTTGGCAGCGGCAACCTGAGCGGCAACTTCAGCCGCAAAGTCGTCTTGACGCTTTTCAATGCCCTCACCTACAACAAACATAGTGAAACTCTTGATTGTTGTATTGGTAGCCTTGAGCATTTGCTCAACAGATTGCTTGTCGTTTTTAACGAAGGTTTGGTTCAATAAAGAAACCTCTTTGAGGTATTTCTGAATAGAACCTTCAACCATCTTCTCAACGATTTCTGGTGGTTTGCCAGATTCAGCAGCCTTTTGAACTGCAACACTACGCTCAATCGCAATTGCTTCAGCTGGAACATCAGCCATCGATAAAGCCACTGGCTTCATTGCAGCAATATGCATTGCTACGTCTTTAGCTGCAGTCTCATCACCCTCGAACTCAACCGTGACGCCGATACGAGTGCCGTGCAGGTAAGAAACCAGCTTATTGCTACCAGCAAAACGCTTGAAACGACGTGGCATGATGTTCTCGCCAATCTTACCGATCAAGGCGCTACGAACTTCATCCACAGTTTGACCATTCATGGGCAATACCAACAATGCAGCAACGTCAGCCGGATTCTTCTCCGCTACTAACTTGACGCATTCAGCAGTAAAGGCCAAGAAGTCATCGTTCTTAGAAACAAAGTCGGTTTCGCAGTTCACTTCCAACAAAGCACCGGTAGTGCCATGAATGAATGAAACCACAATACCTTCAGCCGTTACACGAGATGCAGCCTTACCAGCTTTGCTACCGAGCTTAACGCGCAGAATTTCTTCTGCACGAGCCATATCGCCATCAGCTTCAGTTAGCGCTTTTTTGCACTCCATCATCGGGGCATCGGTTTTGGCGCGTAACTCGCCAACCATTGCAGCGGTAATAGCAGCCATTATTCAGCTTTCCCTTCTTCAACAAACTCTTCTTCGCCTTCTTTAACGGCAGTTAAGATTTCTTGAACAGAACTTGATTTGCCTTCGAGGATTGCATCTGCAATCCCACGAGCGTAGAGCAGAACTGCTTTGCTCGAGTCATCGTTACCAGGAATAATGTAGTCAACACCTTCTGGTGAGTGGTTGGTATCCACTACAGCGATCACCGGAATACCCAGCTTATTCGCTTCAGTAATAGCAATCTTGTGATAGCCAACGTCGACTACAAAAATCGCATCAGGAACGCCATTTAAATCCTGAATACCGCCAAGTGCTTTTTGCAATTTATCGAGATCGCGGTCATTAGTCAAAGCCTCTTTCTTAGAAAGCTTTTCCCAGTCGCCAGCTTCTTTAGCAACTGCCATGTCCTTCAAACGCTTGAGGGAGCCTTTAACAGTTTTAAAGTTGGTGAGCGTACCGCCCAACCAACGACTGTCAATGTATGGCATACCAGCACGAGCAGCTTCTTCAGCAATGATCTCGCGTGATTGACGCTTGGTACCAACAAATAAGATAGTTCCACGATTAGCAGCAATTTGTTTTGCGAATTTCAGGGCGTCCTGAAACATCGGCAATGTTTTTTCCAAATTGATAATGTGAATTTTATTGCGATGGCCGAAAATATAAGGGGCCATTCTTGGGGACCAGAAACGGGTTTGGTGACCAAAATGGCAACCGGCTTCCAGCATTTGACGCATAGTTACTGACATAACTTCTCCTAAGGGTTAGTTTCTAAGATTGAGTCCTAGCTGCGCTAAAAAACGCCACCCTGGAAGGCTCAACCCGCGATTTCAGATCAAAGCTGACCTGAGCCCTATATTGTAGCTTAAATATCAATGATCTAGCCGGCTCCAGCCCGCCCCAAGAGCGCTGGGACGACCCCAAAATAGTGATTAGAGGCTCGGAAAATGGGGTAATTGCCTAAAAATTGGGCAAAACATCCCTACTTAATACCTCCAAGTCGTTGATAATCAAGGCATGAATAGTGTATTTACCGCCGAAAAAGACATCCAAGGGATGCGCGAAGCTGGCCGCTTAGCCAGTGAAGTGCTTGATCATGTGGCGCCCCACGTCAAAGCCGGCATCAGTACGGCTGAGCTAGACCGCATTTGCCATGTATACATGCGCGATGTGCAAAAGACCATTCCAGCACCATTGAACTATCAGCCGCCAGGCTATCCACCCTTTCCAGCATCCATCTGCACCTCTGTCAATGATGTGATTTGTCATGGCATTCCTGGTGAGAAGATTTTGAAAACGGGTGACGTCGTGAATCTCGACATCACTGTCATTACGCCTGATGGGTACTACGGCGATACCAGCCGCATGTTCATGGTGGGCGAAGTTTCAGTACTAGCTAAACGCCTCACTCAAATTACTTTTGAATGCCTATGGCTTGGCATTGCCCAAGTCAAACCAGGTGCATCACTTGGCGATATTGGCCACGTGATTCAAACCCATGCTGAAAATGCGGGCTACTCTGTCGTTCGCGAATATTGCGGACACGGTATCGGCAAAGTATTTCATCAAGACCCTCAAATTGTTCACTATGGCCGTCCCGGCACTGGAGAAAAATTAGTAAAAGGGATGACATTCACAATCGAGCCCATGATTAATGCTGGTAAACGAGATATTCGCACTATGCCGGATCAATGGACTGTGAAGACCAAAGATCGCAGCTTATCTGCTCAATGGGAGCACACGCTGTTAGTAACGGCCACTGGCGTAGAAGTACTCACCTGGTCAGAAGGTAGCAATCCGATACCAGATTGCGTAAAGGGTCTTTCGTTTAGACCAAGCCAAGCTACTGCTTAAATAACTAAAGCGTCATGACTCAATCTCTATCGAGCCCTAAGCCTATTACTGATGTTGCTAGCTTAAGGGCTGCACGAGAACTGGCTTACGCAGATTTTCGTGAACATCAAGTTGTTGGACGACTAACCAAGAAGCTCAGTAAGCTGAGTGATGAGCTGCTGATGAGCTTGTGGAATGCTTGCAATCTGAACTCCGATGCTGCACTAGTAGCAGTTGGAGGATTTGGCCGAGGAGCACTGTTTCCCCACTCTGATATTGATATTTTGATATTACTGCCAGCAGATAAGCAATTTTTCGAGGAAGTTCTGGCAAGCAGGATTGAACAATTTATCGCGCAATGCTGGGATACCGGTTTAGAAATTGGTTCTTCAGTTAGATCAGTGGCGGAATGCGTATCAGAGGCCGAGCAAGATATTACAGTACGCACCTCACTGCTCGAAGCGAGACTGATCTGCGGTAAAAAGGCACTCTTCAAAGAATTTGAAACTGTTTATGAAAAGACTTTAGATCCGAGGTCCTTCTTTCAGGCAAAGTTGGCAGAGCAAATCCAGCGGCACTATAAATATCAAGACACGCCTTACTCATTGGAGCCAAACTGCAAAGAAAGTCCCGGCGGCTTACGTGACTTGCAAGTGATCTCCTGGGTTAGTAAAGCAGCTCACTTAGGGAGCACATTCAAAGATCTAAGCCTTGCTGGCCTCATTACTCAACGTGAGTTAACTGAGCTCAATCGCAATCAACGTTTCTTAGAAACCCTACGAGCTAACTTACATCTACTTGCAAAGCGCAGACAAGATGTCTTAGCGTTTGACTTGCAAACGCCCCTCGCTGCCACTATGGGAATTAAAGAAGAGTCTTCGAGACTGGCAAGTGAAGCCATTATGCGTCGCTACTATTGGGCGGCTAAAGCAGTCAACCAATTGAATGACGTTCTGCTGCAAAACATCGAAGCACTGCTCTTTCCCCAAGAATCTAAAACAACTCACGCAATTGCTGGTGAAGGCAATGAATGCTTTATTGAGCGTCAGGGCGTTCTAGACATCACTGACCCTCAGCTGTTTCAGAAGCAGCCAGAACAAATTCTGCGCACCTTCTTGGTATTTGCGCAAACTGCGCATGTTAAAAGTTTATCTGCCACTATTTTTAGAGCACTCTTTAACGCCCGCCAGAAGATGGACAGCAAATGGCGCAAAGATCCAGTTAACCGCGCGCTCTTTATGGAGATCCTGAAAGAGCCAGAGGGCATCAGTCGCGCCTTCCAATTAATGAACCGCACTAGTGTGCTCGGCCGCTACCTGCCCGCCTTCAGAAAAATTGTTGGTCAGATGCAACATGACTTATTTCATGTGTATACGGTTGATCAGCACATCTTGATGGTTCTGCGTAATGTTCGACGCTTCATGGTGGTTGAGCATACGCATGAGTTTCCTTTTTGCAGCAGTCTGATGGCGCATTTTGAAAAGCCTTGGTTATTAGTGATTGCCGCCCTTTTTCATGACATTGCCAAAGGACGCGGTGGTGATCACTCTGAACTTGGTAAAGCAGATATGCGCAAGTTCGCCAAAGATCATGGCTTAGATAAAAAAGATACTGAACTACTAGTATGGCTTGTTGCCGAACATCTCAATATGAGCCAGACAGCTCAAAAACAAGATATTACTGACCCAGACGTTGTGAGCGCATTCGCTAAAAAAGTAGGTGATGAGCGCCATCTCACTGCGCTATACCTTCTCACCGTAGCAGATGTGCGTGGTACCAGTCCAAAAGTATGGAACGCCTGGAAAGGGAAATTACTCGAAGATCTCTATCGAGTGACTCTGCGGGTATTGGGAGGCGCTAAACCCGACGCGTCATCAGAGCTAGCACAGCATCAAGAGGAATCACGCGCTAAGCTGAGGCTATACGGCATTGAAGATTTGACTTATGAGAATCTCTGGAAACAACTTGATGTCGCTTTTTTCTTGCGCCAAGACTCGGCAGATATTGCCTGGCTCACCCGCCAACTATTGAATAAGGTTGATAGTGAAAAACCGGTGGTGTGTGCTCGACTCTCCCCTATTGGCGAGGGCCTGCAAATTGCCGTCTACGTAAAGGATCAGGAAGATTTATTTGCCAGAATTTGCGCCTACTTTGAGCGCCATGGATTCTCGATTTGGGATGCCCGCATTCATACAACACGACATGGCTATGCGCTCGATACATTCCAAATCTCGGGTAGCAACTTGGTAGATGAAGGTGGTAGCTATCGTGATCTGATTCAATTAGTGGAATATGAGCTGACTGCAGCACTTCAACACAATGATCCACTGCCATCCCCGAGTATTGGTCGCCTCTCAAGGCAATCACGTACCTTCCCGATTCAGCCGCGAGTCCACATGACTCCAGATGAACGCGGGCATTACTACGCACTATCACTCTCGGCCAGTGATCGTACCGGCCTCCTCTATTCAATTTCGAGAGTATTGGCCAAGCATCAGGTTTCCCTGCATACAGCGCGCATCAACACCTTAGGCGAGCGAGTAGAGGACGTATTTCTATTGGATGCGGCTAACTTGAGTAAGAACCCAAAGTTGCAGATCTTGCTAGAGACAGATTTGTTAGAGGCTTTAGGTGCTTAACAAAGCCTAGTTGGATCTCATCTGCAAAAATATGAATGGCAGTTAACGACCCGAAGCAGACGATGAAAGAAAAACCACCCGAAGGTGGTTTTGGTATTTCTTGGTGGGCCCACTAGGATTTGAATCTGGGACCAAAGGATTATGAGAGCAGAAGCGCCATCATAAAATGCAGTGTCATCATCCTCATCCTCAAAAACTCCTCAACCTATTGATAAAAATACTGCAACGCAATAAGTACTTATCTATCTAGAAAAAATTAAGCCCAGTGCATTTATAGCTAATCACTCTATAAAGCTTAATCAAAAAGACGTCTTGAGTTCATATCCGTGAATACCTGAAACATCATTCTTAAGTATGATTCAGGATAACCAATCACTCCTATGCGCCTCATCCCCTTAATTTTAGGAAGCTTAAAATGGCCAAACTTAGACACATTGCATTAAATGTTCCCGATCCAGAAGCGGCAGCTGATTTTTATATGAAGGCATTTGGACTGGAGAGAGTTGGGCAAACAGACTGGGCGAATGCAAAAGGGGTTTATCTCACTGATGGCGTTGTGAATCTTGCACTCCTGCATTACAAAACTGAAGAAGCCGCAGGCTCCAGAGGAACTCAGTTTTTCGGTATTCATCATCTTGGGTTTTGGGTAGATAACCTCAAGCAAACAAAGGATGCCATAGAAAAATCAGGTGGAACCTACTGGATGGGTGAGGAGTCTACCGAGGGCGGCTTCTATGAGGTGAAATATCACGACCCTATTGGCGTAGTAGTCGACATCACAGAAAATGGTTGGGGTGGCGCGACAAAAGATGTTATGCCGGTGAAATAAAAATGATACGCATTCAATCCCTACTTCGGCTTAGTTTCCCTGCGCTACTCCTACTGAGTCCCTTCGTTGTCGCAAAAACCCCTTACCCAGATCGACCGGTTAAGATCATCGTGCCATTTGAGGTTGGAGCTCCAGATGTATTGGCTCGTATTTATGCCAAACAACTAACAAGCCAGACAGGGCAATCCTTTATCGTTGAAAATAAGCCAGGTGCAAATGGCATGATTGGGGCCGACTTTGTTGCCAAATCAAAAGCAGATGGCTATACATTACTCTTGACCTCCACTTCAATCGTGGTCAATCCAAGCTTCTACAAAAAAACGGCTTACGATCTTAAGAAAGATTTAACACCAATCACCAACCTTGGCAATGTAGAGGGACTACTGATTGTTGTAAATCCAAGCCTTCAAGTAAATACCTTGGGTGAATTTATTGCGTTAGCAAAAAATAACTTAGGTAAATTTTCCTTTAGCTCACCTGGAGCAGGAAATCAATTACATATCGATAGCGAGTTCTTTAATAAGCTCACTGGCTTAGAAATGACACATATTCCCTATAAAGGAGCAGGACCAGCAGCGGTTGCACTACTGGGAAATCAAGTACAGCTCTTTATTTCTACTCCTCCAGTTGTACTACCCCATATTCAAAGTGGGAAATTAAAGGCCCTTGCCTATACTGGTCAAAAGAGATTCTCTCTCTTGCCAGATGTCCCCACCACCACGGAAGCAGGCTTACCTAGCTTTAATGTAGATGGCGGCTGGTTTGGACTGTTTGCGCCAAAAGGAATTCCGCAGGATATTAACCTAGATATTTACATGGAATTTAAAAAAGCTGCGCAAGATGGAGATACTCGCAATACTATCCTAAACTTAGGCATGGACCCAACAACTCCGAAGCCAGTAGAATTTCAGAATCTAGTTGATAGGGAGACGAAGAAATATTCTGACAAAATTCGTCTGATTGAATTGAAGCAAGAATGATTGTGATACAGGATTTACTAAGCCCTTAGTAAATCAGTTAGATTGGCAACATTTGGCATCGAAGTAATATTAAGGACGCTTTCGATAAATTGACTAACATCTCGTTGCCCCAAACTGTTTTTCATTAGATTGATAGGCGTTACTTAAAGTAACGCTCAAAAGACAAAAAACCCCCACTATTTCTAGTGAGGGTTTGCTTTTCTGGTGTGCCCACCAGGACTTGAACCTGGGACCAAAGGATTATGAATCCTCTACTCTAACCAACTGAGCTATAGAATCGCAATTAGCGCCTAATGACTGCATCTGGCCGAAAGTGGTCATTTAGATTGGTAAACGACCTACTTCAGCAACTCCACCATAGCTGCTTCATCAATCACTGCAACACCCAACTCTTCCGCTTTAGTGAGTTTGCTGCCGGCATCTGTTCCCGCCACTACGTAGTCCGTTTTCTTAGAGACTGATCCAGCGACTTTAGCGCCTGCTTTTTCTAAAAGGTCTTTAGCCTCGTCTCTGGTCAGCGTTGGGAATGTTCCTGTGAGTACAAAGGTTTTTCCTGCCACTGCGGCGCTGATAATCTTTTCCTCCACGGAGAGCTGCATTCCTGAAGCGAGTAGTTGCTCAATCACTTCACGGTTATGCGCCTCTTCCATAAAGCTAGTGATGGAATCTGCGACTACTGGACCGACATCTTTTACCGTCAGCAAGTCCTCAATGGTGGCATCCATCAGGGCATGCATTGACCGATAGTGATTGGCCAAGTCTTTGGCAGTAGTCTCACCGACATGCCGAATACCTAAGGCAAAGATGAACCTCGCCAAGGTAGTATTTCTGGATTGGTTAATTGCCTGGATGAGGTTATCAGCCGACTTCTCACCCATCCGCTCTAAATTGGCTATGGCAGTAAAGCCTAAACGATAGAGATCAGCAGGCGTTCTCACTAAATTATGGTCGACCAACTGGTCAACGATCTTCTCGCCCAAACCTTCAATATCCAATGCACGTCTATGGGCGAAATGAATCAGAGCCTGCTTACGTTGCGCTCCGCAGAATAGGCCGCCACTACACCGTGCTATGGCCTCATCAGCTAAGCGCTCAATATGTGAGTCGCATACGGGGCAACGGATTGGCATGACAAATTCCGTTGTATCTGATGGTCTACGCTCTTTGAGTACAGAGACTACCTCGGGGATCACATCACCCGCCCTTCTGACAGAAACGGTATCGCCAATCCGCACATCTTTACGCTTGACTTCATCTTCATTATGCAAAGTAGCGTTAGTGACCGTAACACCACCCACCTCCACCGGGGCTAATCTAGCAACTGGAGTGATGGCACCAGTACGGCCTACCTGCACATCGATACCAAGCACGGTAGTTAACGCCTCTTGCGCCGGGAACTTATGGGCCAAGGCAAAGCGTGGCGCTCTCGATACAAATCCCAATTTCGATTGCTCTACAAACGAGTTCACTTTATAGACCACACCATCAATGTCGTATGGCAGAGAGTCTCGTTTAGCGCCAACCTCATTATAAAAAGCCAGAATGTCATCTACCGATTTGAGAACACGGCGCTCAGCACAAACCGGTAAGCCTAGTTTGACATAGGCATCCAGAAGTTTTTCATGAGTAGCTGGCAACCAGGACTGCGGCTCTAGCGCACCAAGACCATAGGCAAAGAAAGAGAGCGGCCTCTTAGCAGTGATCTTAGAATCTAATTGACGCAAACTGCCTGCAGCGGCATTACGGGGATTGGCAAACTCTTTCTCACCCAGTGATGCAGCTTGCGCATTCATTTTCTGGAAGTCTTTGAGATACATAAAGACTTCACCGCGCACTTCTAGTACTGATGGAATATTTTCTCCAGTCAACCTTAGCGGAATCGCTCGAATCGTTTTGATATTAGCAGTGACATCTTCACCGCTTGCCCCATCACCGCGCGTAGCTGCCCTCACCAAAGAGCCATGCTCATAGCGCAGAGAGATTGCGAGTCCATCAAACTTGAGTTCGCCCGCGTAATCTACCTGCTCAACATGTAAGCCTTCACGACAGCGACGATCAAAAGCAAAGAGCTCTGCATCCTCAAAAGCATTATTCAAGGAGAGCATGGGTACAACGTGGATCACTGAATCAAATTCTTTTAATGCCGCGCCACCCACTCTTTGAGAAAGAGACTCTGAGGTAACCCAATCAGGATGAGCCGTTTCAATATCCAAAAGCTCACGGTATAAACAGTCGTATTCGCTATCAGGGACGATGGGGTTATCAAGAACGTAGTAAGCATGCTCTAGACGAGCTAACTCTGATTGCAAGAAAGCATAGCGATCCGCTAAATTTGTCGGACTAGAGGACGACAAAGTGATTCCTTAACTAAAGAGTCTACTAGCAGTAGAAGAGCCAGCGGGAACGCCACCCTTCTCAAGATTGACATACAAGCCATCGAGATGCTGACGAATGCTGATCACCGCAGCTTCAGTGAGATTAATACCATTGTCATCTACCAAGCGGCCAGGAGCAGCTTGGGCAATTTCAATACCTTCACCCAGCATGCGCTCAAAAGCACGCTCATCCTGAGATACCAAGGGTACCTCTAGTAATAGGGTAGCCTGCTTAACAGGCGCATTGGGATCGATTTCTGCGCTAGTAAAGATCAATACGCCATTACTAAAGAACTCATAATTACGACCATTACGAGAGAGTCTAAACCCTCTTTTTCGCATGAGCGCATCAAAGTTAGCCCCAGGAGTAGCCTCATCAAACAGAACATTAATACTGAGTTGGATATCGCTTTCTGCAGCCATCATATCCAACTCTTTAGCGCTCTCGAGCATGGCATTCACGCTTGGCATATCAATCTGGGAGCCCAATGTTTCTGCAAGCGTTTGCGCGCGCGAACAAAAATCAGATAATTCCAAAACACCAATGGGGCCACGACGAGTAGCCAACTGAATCGCTAATTGCAATTCAGAATAGGTCACTTCAGGACGCAGCGCTTGCCAATCCTCAGCAGCATCGATATCTGCATTTAAGCCTTCACACATCCAACGTGCCGATGAGGTCGCAGGCATGTCAGCCCAGGACTTCATGTCATCCAGAATTTCAGAGCCGCTAATACCTTCATCAAATCGCAATGTAATAACACAGTCAATCCGAGGGTCAATTGAAAAACTTTCTAGAGTAACTGCTGCTGAAATTCCGATACCCCCAAAGGAAGGTTCAGTCCGCTCTTCTACCTCGGAAAAACTTTGCCCAAAAGAAGGTTCGCGAGCAGAGCGCTCATCAGCGGGATATTCGCTACTCACTTTGGCCTTGCGGCTAGCACGAGCGTATTTGAAATTAATAATAGCTACTGATATGAAAATCAGAAAGCCAATAATAGCTAAGGAAAACTGCAAGTCAGACAAACCCAAGGCCGTCATGATTTGCTCTAGATCCACTTAAGCTGCCTCCACCATGGATACGGCAGAAGAAATATCTACCGCAACAATTCGAGACACACCCTGCTCTTGCATGGTGACGCCGATGAGTTGATGGGCAATTTCCATGGTGATCTTGTTATGAGAGATGAATACAAATTGAGTCTTATTAGACATTTTCGAAACCATCTGCGCATAACGTAAAGTGTTCGCATCATCCAATGGAGCATCAACCTCGTCAAGTAGGCAGAACGGCGCTGGATTGAGGAGGAATAAGGAGAATACTAACGCAATCGCGGTCAAAGCCTTTTCGCCACCAGAGAGTAAATAGATTGAGCTGTTCTTCTTGCCTGGAGGCTGAGCCATGACTTGTACACCGGCATCCAAGATTTCTTCGCCAGTCATCACCAGCTCTGCATGACCGCCACCAAAGAGCTCAGGGAATAATTTACCGAAATGAATATTGACTTGATCAAAGGTACCCTGCAAGAGATCACGAGTTTCCGCATCAATCTTTGCAATTGCATCAGTTAATGTCTGCATTGCTTCAGTCAAATCGGCAGTCTGCGCATCCAAGAACTGCTTGCGCTCACGCGAGCTGGAGAGCTCATCTAAGGCGGCCATATTGACTGGGCCTAAGGACTGAATCTCAGCATTCAGGCGGTTTACTTCAGTCTGCAATGCTCCTACTTTGAGGTCTGGACTAAAGCTTGCTTCTAAAGAAATTAAATCTGCTTCAGCATCTGACAACAAGGTTGCAAACTGCTCAAAGTTCAAGCGGGCAGCCTGTTCGCGTAACTGTAGATCAACCACCTTATCACGCATGGGCTGAAGGCTACGCTCAATCTGCAATCGCACTTCATCTGCTTCACGCAGTTGATGCAATAAAGCATCCTGTTCGGTGCGGGCATTTGCCAAGGCTGCTTCACGAGCACTGCGCGCTAACAAGAGATCTTGTAATTTATCTTGAGCCTCTTCATCACTTAGAGTTTCAAGCTCTTGCTCTGAAGTGGCCTGCTTATCCTGAATCTCCATGATCTGGACACGAGCGGTACTTTGATCGCGTTGTAAGTCAGTAATCCGTTGCTGCAAGGAGCGAGTGGCAAAGGCTGCCTCTTGGGCAGACATTTCTGCAGAGCGTAAAGATTCACGGAGAAGATCACGCTCTTGTGTTGCTAACTCTAGTTTTTCCTGAGCAATTGCTAAATTCTCTTGCAATCCTTGCTTAGACTCCTCTGACTGAACAAGCTCTTCTAAAGACTGCTCATAAGTCTGGGTCAATTGCTCAGTTTGCTGACGTAATTCGCTTAACTCACCTTGAATTTGTTCGGCACGCTGGCTATATTTTTCTTCAGCTTGAGTTAGCTGCATTCTTTCTACCTCAAAGCCGTGCACTTCCTGAACCGCTTGTTCAGCATAAATACGAGTTTGTTCAGCAGATTGATGCGCTGCTTGGTAATTGGCAGCGCATTGATCTAGCTCGCCTTGCAACTCACTCTGAATTAATTTCTGGGCACGCAATTGTTTCTCAAGACTCTCCATCTCCTGAGCACGCGCCAACATACCGGCCTGCTCGGAGTCTGCCGCGTACAACTGCACACCTACACGACTGACTAAATGACCTTGCTGAGTAACGAAAGCACCGCCAGCAGGTAATTTCTCACGACGATGCAATGCATCTTCCAAGCTATTAGCAATATAGATATTGTCTAACCACTCTTGTAACACCGCAGCTACACGCGGTGCACCCGCACTTTGAACACGAGTTAAAAGAGAAATGAAATCCGCTGGCACAGCAGTATGCGCAGGTGAAATTTCTTCCATCAACAGAATTGCTAAACGGCTTGGAGGCGCATCATTAGCCAGGGCTAAAGTTTCTTGAACACTCTTTGCCGTGACAGCAGCCAAACGCTCGCGCAATACTGACTCTAGCGCAGCCTCCCAGCCACTCTCGACCTTAAGCTCTTGCCACAAGCGCTTACTTTCTTTCAAGCCCTTGCTCTCGAGCCATGGGCCAATCTTGCCTTGAGCTTGAACGCTAGCTTGCAAAGCGGTTAATGCAGTGAGCTTGGCTTCGGTTTGAGCCAACTCTTGATTAGCTACCTGAATCTGTTGTTGCGCAGTGTTACGAGCCTCATCGGCAGCCGGAACACGCTGTTGCGCCTCACCCGCTTTTTGTCTTGCTTCATCCACTTTGCGCTGTGCCATGGCATGACGATCAACCGCCATTTGCAACGCTTCAGCATCAGGTCTACGCATACCAGCGAGTTCTGCCTCAAGACGGGTATCGCGCCCCTTAAGCTCTTCCACTTGGGTGCTAATAGCCTTAACGCGCTCACCCAAACTGGCCAGGCGCTGATCAATCGTAGCCAAGTTCTCACGCGCATTATTCAGTTCCCGTGAATGAACTTGATAGGCGTCCTCACGACTTGGCATTTGCTCTTGTAGACCAGACAAATCCGATAACAAGGTTTGCTCTTGTTCCGCGGCTGAGCTGAGCTCTTGCTCAGCAGTACGCTGCGCTTGAGCAGCATCCGTCTCCTGAACAGTCCAACGTTGTAGTTGAGCCTGCAAATCCTGAGTTTGTTGTTGTAAACGCTGACGTGCTTCTTGCACATAACGAATCTGTGACTCGACTTGACTCACATCAGAATTAGTTTGGTACAAATCGCCCTGAGCTTGAGAAACCTTGTCTTGTAAAGCGTACTGCTCGGTGCGCATAATTTCTAGTTCAGTTTCGGCATGACGCATCTTTGCGGTCTGCTCTTCTAAACTCACTTGAGTATCGCGAATGCCATTGGCATGACGCTCTTGCTCTTTACCAGCCTCGGTCTGACGCACAAACCAGAGTAACTGCTGTTGAGACTTCATCTCAGTAGAAAGCTCTGCATGGCGCTCAGCGACAGTAGCCTGCCTCTCTAACCGAGTTAACTGCTGATCCAATTCGCGCACAATATCTTCAACACGCACTAAGTTTTCTTTTGTGTCTTCCAGTCGGGAAGCGGTTTCTTTGCGACGCTCTTTATATTTAGAAACGCCAGCAGCCTCTTCCAAGAAAACACGCAACTCTTCTGGCTTTGCTTCCAAGATACGGTTGATGGTGCCCTGCCCGATGATGGCGTAGCCTCTTGGCCCCATTCCCGTGCCCAAGAAAATATCTTGAATATCTTTTCGGCGCACCACTTGATTATTGACGTAATAACTAGAGTTGCCGTCACGCGTTAAAACCCGTTTCACGCCTAACTCGGTAAATGCACTCCACTGCCCTTGAGCACGACCATCTGAGTTATCAAAAATCAGCTCAACGCTCGCACGGCCAGAGGGTTTGCGTAAACCAGAGCCATTGAAAATCACGTCTTGCATGGATTCGCCACGCAATTCGCTAGCGCGAGATTCGCCTAAAACCCAACGTACAGCGTCAATAATGTTCGACTTTCCGCAACCGTTAGGGCCCACAACACCGATCAATTGACCTGGCATTTCAAAATGGGTTGGATCGACGAATGACTTAAAGCCGGAAAGTTTGATGGATTTCAGTTGCACGGCGTACTTTGCAGGGAAAAAAGGGGTTCAAATAAGAGGGTATAAATTATTACAAAACTGTGAAGATGATAGCAAGCTTGGGGCTTACCGCACGGGTTTTTGCCTCACCGATATAATGAAGAATCTACATCCCGGGGTAAAACCCCTTAACAATCTGATAGTTAACTAAAAAGTATGAGCCAATCACCACAAAGCATCATCGAACAAGCATGGGAAAACCGCACAAACCTCTCTCCTGATGCCGTTTCAGGGGAAATCCGCAATGCCGTGAATGCCGTCCTCGAGGGCCTCAATACTGGCACTATTCGCGTAGCGGAACGCCGTAGCGTCGGTCAATGGGAAGTCAATCAATGGGTAAAAAAGGCAGTTTTGCTGTCTTTTCGCCTAGAAGACAATAAACCCATGAGTGCTGGGGGGTATACCCAGTTCTATGACAAGGTACCTAGCAAGTTTGAAAACTACACAGCAGAAGACTTCGCCAACGGCGGTTTTCGCGTAGTTCCACCAGCAATGGCTCGTCGTGGCTCATTTATCGGCAAAAATGCTATTTTGATGCCCTCTTACGTCAATATTGGTGCTTATGTGGGCGAAGGCACCATGGTTGACACTTGGGCAACTGTGGGGTCATGCGCTCAGATCGGCAAAAACGTACACCTTTCTGGTGGCGTTGGTATTGGCGGTGTTTTAGAGCCAATTCAGGCTGGCCCAGTCATTATTGAAGATAACTGCTTTATTGGCGCCCGCTCTGAGGTAGTTGAAGGCGTCATTATTGAAGAAAATGCGGTTCTCTCCATGGGCGTATACATTGGTCAAAGCACCAAGATATACGACCGCGAAACTGGTGAAATTCATTACGGTCGTGTACCGGCAGGTTCAGTTGTGGTTCCAGGCTCCCTTCCTTCTGCTTGCGGTAAGTACAGCCTCTACGCTGCCATTATTGTTAAGAAGGTAGATGCTCAAACTAGAGCCAAGACTGCGATCAACGAACTCTTGCGCGATTAAGCTAAATCCATGAGCGCTACCCTTGAGCTAACTGAAGCACTCATCGCCTGTCGGTCGGTAACTCCAGCCGATGGCGGTTGTCAGGAGCTCATTGCCAAACGCCTTCAAGCAATAGGCTTTCATACTGAGAGCGTTGTTAGCGGTCCTGAGAGTTTCCAAGTCACCAATCTATGGGCCATCAAAAAAGGCACGGCAGGCGATCAAGGCGAAGTCTTGATGTTTGCTGGCCATACTGATGTTGTGCCCACCGGCCCCTTAGAGAAATGGACCAGCGATCCATTCGTACCAACCATTCGCGATGGCATGCTGTATGGTCGCGGCGCTGCGGATATGAAAACTTCTCTAGCGGGATTTGTGGTGGCTACAGAAGAATTCGTTGTAACCCATCCCGATCACAAAGGCTCGATTGCCTTTTTGATTACGAGTGACGAGGAAGGTCCCGCGAACGATGGCACCGTCATTATGTGCGAGCGTTTACAAAAGCAGGGTCAACGCTTGGATTACTGCGTCATTGGTGAGCCAACTTCAGTTGATCAACTCGGTGACATGATTAAAAATGGTCGTCGCGGCTCGCTCTCTGGCAAGCTTCGAGTTAAAGGCATTCAGGCGCATATCGCCTACCCTCATCTTGGCAAAAATCCAATCCATATTTCAGCGCCAGCTATTCAGGTGCTAGTAGAAACTGAATGGGACAAGGGCAATCAATATTTTCAGCCAACCAGTTTTCAGATCTCCAATATTCATGCGGGTACTGGCGCTAATAATGTCATTCCCGGAGAGCTAACAATGGATTTCAATTTCCGCTTCTCTACCGAGAGCAAGCCAGAGGAGTTGCGTAGCCGCTTAGAGGGCGTCCTAAGCTCCGCTGGTCTCGACTTTGAAATTGATTGGGTCTTAGGTGGAAGCCCATTTATCACTGGCGACGGTGCCCTAGCTGGCGCCCTACGCAAGTCTATTCAAGCTGAAACCAACATCCTTACAGAGCTCTCTACAACCGGCGGCACCAGTGATGGCCGCTTTATTGCTAGGATCTGCAAAGAAGTGGTCGAGTTTGGCCCGCTCAATGCGACCAGCCATAAAATTGATGAGTGCGTTATTGTTGATGATGTTGTACCGCTGAAAAATATCTATCGCAAAACACTCGAGCAACTCATTGCTTAAGACTACGCAGTCAGTCAGCCAGCCAGCCAGCCAATCACTTACCTCATAAAAATTTCTGATGGATCCTGCCCCCCAGCAATCTCTTACGCTTGATCAATGCATTAATCAAATTGCAGAACGACTAAAAGCAGCAGATCTGCATTATGGTCATGGCGCCATTGATGCTCAGAGTGAGGCTCTATGGATTGCCAGTAAACAACTCAACCTGAGCCCCGCAGATTCGCTTGACCACCTAGATCAAGGGATGAGTGCCGAGCAAATTGCTCGAGCATTTGAAATTACAGAAACTCGTATCTCCACACGCAAACCCTTGGCTTATATTTTGGGTGAGGCTTGGTTAATGGGTGTGCCATTTTTCTCGAGTGAACAAAGCATTGTTCCGCGTTCATGGATTGCTGAGTTAATTGTGAATGGCTCACTAGAGTCTTGGTTGCCTGCAGATGGCAAAGCGCTGGATCTTTGTACTGGCAATGGTTCATTAGCAATCTTGTTGGCTATGGCTTGCCCTGACATTCATGTGAGCGCTTGTGACATCAGCTTGCCTGCTCTGGCAGTAGCCTCACGCAACCTTGATCGTCATGGCCTCACTTCACAGATTGAACTTTTTGAGGGTGATCTCTGGGATGCATTACCAGAGCCATATGATGACAATCGCTTTGATCTCATCATCTGTAACCCCCCTTATGTCAATGCCAACTCTATGAATACCCTACCCGCTGAATATCATGCAGAGCCTGCTCTCGCATTGGCGGGTGGTGACGATGGCATGGATCTGATTCGTAAAATTATTGCCGGGGCTCGTGATTATCTCTCCGAGCGAGGCGCCATTCTGATTGAGATTGGCAATGAATATGCGCACTTTAAAAAAGCGTTTCCGCAGATCCCGGTCATTTGGATGGAAGTCTCTGCTGGTGATCAGCAAGTGCTACTCATTCAAGCTGAAGACCTACATTAAGAAGCGAGACCATTAGCTCAGTTCTGCTGCTGCTGCAATCGCCTGGTCGATACGCTCTACAGGAATGACTCTTAATCCTGCAATCTTTGTTTTAGGCATATTGGCTTTGGGAATAATCGCCACAGTAAAGCCGAGCTTTGCCGCTTCTTTTAAGCGCTCTTGGCCGCGTGGACAGGGACGAATCTCTCCAGCTAGACCTACCTCACCAAATACAATTAATTCCTTAGGCAAGGCCTTGTTGCGTATAGAGGATTGAATAGCGAGTAGCACCGCCAAGTCCGCTGCCGGTTCTGAAATCTTCACGCCACCCACAGCATTTAAGAAGACATCTTGATCAAAGCATGCTACGCCCGCATGGCGATGCAAGACGGCCAATAACATAGCTAAACGCGCCTGCTCTAAACCAACCGCTAATCTTCGTGGATTTGGAATATGCGCCGTATCTACCAACGCCTGAATTTCCACAAGCAGTGGACGACTACCCTCTTGCGTCACGAGTACACAAGCACCTGGCACCATCTCTGCATGCTGGGATAAGAAAATCGCCGAAGGGTTGGCAACGCCTCGCAGACCTTTTTCAGTCATCGCAAATACGCCCAACTCATTGACTGCGCCAAAACGATTTTTAATCGAACGCACTAATCTAAATGAAGAGTGGGTATCGCCTTCAAAGTACAGGACGGTATCAACAATATGTTCTAGTACGCGTGGACCGGCCAAGTGGCCATCCTTAGTTACGTGCCCGACCATCAATACACAGATACCACTGGATTTAGCAGCCCTCGTGAGTTGTGCGGCACACTCTCGCACTTGCGCAACAGATCCTGGAGCAGAACTCAGCACCTCTGAATACAAAGTCTGAATAGAATCGACTACCAATACCTGTGGCCTCACGGTATCCATGATGGATAGCAGTTTTTCCAACTGAATTTCGGCCAATACCTCTAATTGAGGTGCATCTAATGCAATTCGTTTTGCCCGCAATGCAATCTGTGCGGCTGATTCTTCTCCACTGCTGTAGAGCACGTTCATACCAGCAGCACTCATTTCAGCGAGCGCTTGAAGCAACAGCGTAGATTTACCAATGCCAGGATCTCCACCCAACAGGACAACGCCGCCAGGTACCAATCCACCACCAAGCACACGATCAAACTCTTCAACACCGGTGCTGAAGCGTGGCAGATCTTCGGCGCTAATAGCAGAAAGCTTCTGACGCGGCAATGATTGCGCTAAACCCTGAAAACGGGTATTCGCACTAACCTCGGGCACGCCTTCTTCTAGGGTATTCCAAGCCTGGCAAGATGGGCACTGCCCTTGCCATTTGGCAGAGCTTCCGCCGCATGACTGGCAGATGTAAATGGTTTTTATTTTGGCCACTGTATTAATCGAGCTGAGTGCCCGCTTTATTTTCTTGAGCCCGCTTCGGTGCATCTTTACGGCGTTGCTCTAAATCTGCTGCCCGAGCAGCTGCCGCTTTTTGCTTTTCCTCAAACTCTTTTTGATTAGCGGAGCGTTCGGCCGCTTTTTCAGCAGAAGCACGTTCCGCAATCTTCTGAGCATCACGCTGATCTTTAATGCTGGCACGTAATTTACGCTGCACTTCATGCAATTCCACCTCTTGCGCACGTATAGGATCAATCTCTTTGCGGTATTGGGCGCGAGATTCACTCAGGCAACGATTTACCCAATACTTTTGGTAGCACTCAGAGCTAGTTTTTTCCCAACGATACTTAGCCCAATCACGTTGCAACTCGAGATCACGTTCAATCTGATCGAGTTGCTCTAACTGAGCCTCTTCTGCAGGGGTGGCAAGCACCAGCCCACTCAAAGAGCAGATCAGCAGAAAAACGCCTAATGAAAACAATGAGCGCACAGAAGCTTGCTTTCTCAAATCTCAACCTTTGCGCCCAGCTCAACCAGGCGGTTTGCAGGGATCCTAAAGAAGTCAGATTGGCGACCCGCATTCTGATACATCCAGCAGAACAAGCGCTCACGCCATAAAGCCATGCCCGGAATGGCTGATGGAACGATCGTATCGCGAGATAGGAAGAATGAGGTGTTCATCAAATCAAACTTCATGCCGAAAGTCTTCTCAATCAAAACAATGATGGAGTCCATATCTGGAGTTTCTTTAAATCCATAGATTGCGCGTACCACATGAATGTTCCCACCAAGATCTTTCATGGTGATGCGCTCAGCATCATTTACGTAAGGCACATCCCAAATACTCACCTTAAGAAAGAAAACTCTTTCATGTAGAACGTGGTTGTGTTTAAGGTTATGCAGAAAAGAAACTGGCAGGTAATCTACGTGTGCAGTTAAAAATACTGCCGTCCCCTCAACTCGATGGGGTGGATGTTTGAGCAAGGATTCAATAAAGCTACCCAGCTGAATACCCTCTTCCACAGCACGCTTGCGCAAAATCTGACGGCCGCTGAACCAAGTAATGAGGCAGGTGAAGCACAAAAAACCTAGGGCTAGGGGATACCAACCGCCGTCTTTAATCTTAATTAAATTCGCAGTCCAGAAAGCAAGATCTACAACAAAGAAGGTAATCGTAATCAGACTTACTAAGACGATGTTCATCTTCCACTCTCGGAACATGACCACGGCTAACAAAATAGTGGTGATCAACATCGTTGTCGTCACAGAAATTCCGTAAGCAGCCGCTAGATTGACCGATTCCCTGAATTCAATAATGGTGACAACAACCATAAAGAGCAAAGCCCAGTTGACCAGCGGAATATAAATCTGGCCCTGCTCAGAATCTGACGTATGGCGAATATTCATCCGAGGCATAAAGCCCAGCAAGATTGCTTGACTCACTAAAGAGTAAGCGCCAGAGATTACAGCTTGAGAAGCAATCACTGTGGCCGCTGTAGCTAAGCCAACAGTTGGCCATAAGGCCCAATCTGGCACCATTAAATAGAATGGATTTTTAATCGCCTCTGGATTTGATAGCACCAGAGCACCTTGACCCAAATAATTAATTAATAAGCTAGGCAGCACGACAAATAACCACGCATAGCGAACTGGAGTACGACCAAAATGGCCCATATCCAAATACAGAGCTTCAACACCTGTGACAACCAATACAACCGCACCCATCACGATGTAAGCAGTTACCGGATGATCCACAATGAAATTCACCGCATACAAAGGATTGAATGCTGCAATGATTTCTGGAGCATCGCCAATATTAATAATGCCCAAGACAGCAAGGGTTAAAAACCATATCAAGGTGATTGGGCCAAATAACCTGCCAACTGCAGCTGTGCCATATTTTTGAATTAAAAATAAAGCAACTAAAATCACTAAGGAAATCGGGATAATAAATTTATGCAGTCCGGGCGCCGCAATCTCAATACCCTCCACTGCAGATAAAACCGAAATTGCTGGTGTAATAACGGATTCGCCAAGCAGCATGCACGCTCCAAACATGCCGATGACCATGAAAAAAAGGTGACTCTTTGATTTGCTGTCAAAGGAGCGAAGAGCTAAGGCCATTAATGAGAGAACGCCGCCCTCTCCTTTATTGTCTGCCCGCATTACGAATAAAACGTACTTTACGGTCACCACTAGAATCAACGCCCAGATCATCATAGAGATCACACCAAAAAGTGACTCTGGGGTGTATGCAATTCCATGATTGGGATCGAAACACTCTTTGAGCGCATACAGCGGGCTGGTTCCGATGTCTCCAAAGACAACCCCAATCGCCGCAAGCATCATTACGCCGAGACCTTTTTTGTGCTCGCCGCCAGGTCCGTGAACTTCAACTGGATTCAAAAGTGTAGAGCTGGAAAATTCTGGATTGCTAATGGACATCTCAAAACCCTTAAGGTGATGTTGCACGGCAATATGTTACTCCTTATAGACGCTTACTTTGCAGTCTTATTTCCTGGCGAAAATGGCTTTTTTACATACTATCTAGAGGAATAGCTCGACAGAGATGAGGAAAAAATGGTAGAATCTAAGACTCAGACGCGGGGTGGAGCAGTCTGGCAGCTCGTCGGGCTCATAACCCGAAGGTCGTAGGTTCAAATCCTGCCCCCGCAACCATCATATAAGGCTTTAGCCTTTTAAAACCATTAAACTAAACAGTTTGATGGTTTTTTTACGCCCCTAGATTGCCTTGTAAATAGTGTGCTTGGTTTAAGCAAGGGCAGTGATTTATGCTTGCAAGTTGGCTCTTAGGCTAGTCCCGTTTACAAGAAATAATGAAACAATTCATTAAAAGATCCCTCTGTTCTGCCTTACTCCTTTATCCATTATTGGGCTGGGGGATTGACTTACAGCCAAACGATATCGTGACGCCATTACCGGATAAGCGCTATGCGCAAATCACCTACTTCAACACAGAAAATACGACCTACTACAAGAATGGGTCCGTAGTATCAACTGGCGCGTATGCCAGCCCCGTAGTTGATGCCCAAAGTGCTATTACTAAATTGATTGGCACCTACACGCTTGCCGATCTTCCGGCAGCCTCTTTTGTTCAGCTACCTTATGGCACCGTTAGACCTGCCGGCTCCCTATCAGGATCTCCTTCTAGTACCGGAATTGGAGATCTCGCTTTAGCCACAGCTATTTGGCCCTACTCCAATCGTGAGACTCGCACCTATTTAGGCTTAGCAGCCTATCTCACTATCCCCACAGGGGGCTACTCAAGCACGCAAGCTTTTAATATGGGTAGCAATCGCTATACCACCGACATTCAATTGGGCTATCAACAAAAAATGATTGGTGATCTTGATGGCATGTTTGCAATTGACACCATATGGTACGGCGGCAATGGCCAATGCTCCGTCGCATGCCTATCGCCAAACAAAAATGTTTCGTTAAACCAAAAGCCTGTGACTACCACCCAGGTAGGTCCAATCTATAAGATCAATCAAATATTTACCGTGTCGGCACAGTACTACTATGTAGCCGGTGGCGCCACCTCCATTAATAATGTCTACCAAAACAATGTGATCAATACCCAGCGCTTTATGCTCAGCAGCCTAATGCATACGGATATCGGCAGATTTTCTATGCAATATGGGCGAGACATGGGAGTGCAAAATGGGCTAATGCAAACAAGAGTATTTACATTAAGGTTTTTGAAAGAGTTTTAGCAATCTCTAGTATTCTGCGCGCTTTTGCAAGCTATCTTAGTAGCATTAATAAAGTAGTTTCATCTTCAAACTGGTCGATGCCAGAGCCTCTGAAAATATTCTCGCCAAAATATCGGTTGTGAAAGTGCCTTGCTTTTCTTGAAGAAAGTCCAAACCTGCGCACCAGTTTTAGGGGTTTGATAAAAAGGAATGTTCATTCCTTGGTAGCGTGCGCTAACTGTAGGGTGTGGGTGACCATAACGATTACGATATCCATTTTGTGCAAATGCCTCATCGGGGTTTAATGCAATTAAGAGCTCTTGGGATGAAGATGTTTTGCTACCGTGATGTGGCGCCATGAAAATTAACTGCTTACCTTTTAAATCATTTAAGGCAGCTTGATCTAAACGCTCAGTAATATCTGCCTCACCCTGCTTCTCCACATCACCGGTTAACCAGAATGAAGTATTGTGGTTACGCACTTCCAACACACAGCTCATCTCATTGGGCTTTCTGGTCTGCTGTTCTTCAAAACGGGTGTCCTCATGCGGATGCCAGATATGAAAGTCCACCCCATCCCAGGACCATTTCTGACCAAAGCGACAGGGGATGCTGGGGACTTTTCTATTCTTTAAATTAGTAATCAAGGGGTTGGTGCTAGGCAAGGAGCCCATCATGGAATCAAATGTCATTTCCTTAAGCAAAGAGGCGGCGCCTCCAATATGGTCACTATCACTGTGACTAATCACCATACGATCAAGATAATGAATCCCCCTCCCCCTCAAATACGGCAGGATGATTCTTTGACCAGCGTTATCTTTTCCCTGGATAGGGCCGGTGTCATAAAGCAATCTTTTGGATGCGGTTTCAATCAGGACGGCTGTACCTTGACCAATATCGAGCACAGTTGCACGAAACTCACCTTTCGCTAAATGGGTATTAGCTATTGACTGAATAAATAAAGTTATACATAAGGCGATGCCAGTGAACCTAGATACCCAACTCTCCTTTATTGAACCAGGGCGAATCGCTATAACGATACCGATAGCTGATAGGCCTATCGCCCACCAAGCAGGCTGACTAGACCAAGCAATTGCCCATTTCCAGTGAGCCATCCAAGTCAGTACTATGGCCAAATATTCCATCGTGGCATGTGCAGGGATTAAGAAGTACTTGCCAATAAACTCTGGCAGCAAGGCGCCAGCAATCGCCAGAGGGGTCACGATATAACTAACTACAGGAATAGCAAGTGCATTTGCCAGAGGTGAAACTATCGAGACTTGGTAAAACCAATACAAGGTGAATGGCAACAGAGCAATAGTGACAACTGCCTGGACACGACAAGCCTCTCGCAGTGCTTGAGTGAGTCTATATCGCCAATGTACTTCTAACTCCCTACCAGTAGGTAATCCCAACAGCCCATCCGAATCTTGCATTGCAAACAAGATTGCAGCAACAGCTCCAAACGAGAGCCAGAATCCGGGCGTATATGGCGCCATCGGATCAATGATGAGCACAAAAGCCAGCGCCCACCACCAGATATCAAACGATCGCGGGTTTCTGCCAGACCACAGGGCAAACGCAACCACCCCCACCATATACATCGTTCTTTGAGCGGGGATCTGGAACCCTGCCAACCAGGCATAGATAAATGCCGTTAGAAAGCCCGCTGCTGCAGAAGCTTTACCAACAGGAATCAAGAGGGGTAGCGTGTTACGGCGCCATAGATATGCCGCAATCATGGCGCCAAATCCAGCCAACATAGTTACGTGAAGACCTGAGATCGAGATGAGATGCCCAATACCAGTCGCATTAAATACATGCCAATCCTCTTGCTCGATCGCATTTTGATCACCCATCACCAAGGCGGAGATCACCCCGCCATAGCGCGCATTTTTTGTTAGTAGGCGCCCGATCTTTTGCCTTAATTTCCAGCGCTGATACTCCATGGCTAGAGAAAATTCGGTCAAGCCGATATCCTTCTCGAGTAATAACTCACCAGATCTCACGGAACCACTCGCACCAAAATCTTGATGGAAAGACCAGCGCTCGAAATCAAAGGTATGGGGATTTAAAGAACCATAAGGGCGTTTAATCTTGACTTTAAATTCCCAGCGCTGACCTGGTATGACTTCAGGAACTTTCTGAGGATTACCCCATGCCGGCTGCCAACTTAAATATACCTGCGGCGGAAAAGATTCAATCCTTTCTCGCCCCAGAAATGCTTGATCTACCTCAAAAGAAAATTTAGCGCCACTAGGGGAGCTTTGCGGCAAAGCATTTACTCTGCCCTCCAACAGCAAATCTTTGCCCTCATACTCAATCGACAAAATATGACTTAGGCGGTTTTGAGCGTAATGGGCATTCCAAGCAAAGCCTAGCGATAAGCAACAGAGTAATCCCAAGACCCTATTGATATCGCGATTTCGAATCAACTTACAGTTGAAATAGATTCCCAGCAAAGAGGTACTAAGGACTCCTAAATAAATCCATTGCCAAAATTCTGGCACTCTAGGCAAAAATAGAAGGACAGAACCCCCGGCGATGAACGCCGCAATATGAATACGCAAGTTCTTAAGAAGCGGATTGTGAGTTTGAGGTATTGGTCATTAGACTTGACCAACGAGGTAATGCTTGCATTGCATTTTGCCAAACTGCGCTAGAAAATATTTCTTCACTGACGCCACGAATACCAGCTAATTGTTTGGCGATTCTTGGGAGTAAGGCGGGTTCATTCAATTTACCACCCTCATCCTTAAGCCAAGCTGGTGGGATATCGGGAGAATCTGTTTCAGTCACAATGCAATCCAGCGGTAAATCATGGAGGAGACGCCGAATTTGCAAAGCGCGATCATAGGTTGCCGCACCACCAAACCCTAGCTTAAATCCGAGCTCAATAAATTGCTCGGCCTGTTGATGACTGCCATTAAAGGCATGCGCTATGCCACTCGGAATTCTTCTTTTACGCAGCGCTTTTAAGATGGCATCTTGTGAACGGCGCACATGCATAATCACCGGTAACTGAAATTGCTCAGCTAAATCCAATTGCGCATGAAAGAAATACTCTTGGCGCTGGGGATCGAGTCCCTCGACAAAGTAGTCAAGTCCAATCTCCCCAACCCCCACAAATCTAGGATCTTGCAAAGACTGCTCGATCTGATTTTTCAGATGATCGATATCACTCTCTTGGGCTTGATTAATGTAAAGAGGATGGATGCCTAGCGTATAAACTAACCCGGGAATATATTTGCCATACTGACTTGCCAAGTTTTTAGCTTGATCCCAGTCGGATGCTTGAACCGTAGGCAATAAAATCGCCTCAACACCCTGCTGTTTTGCCTTAGCAATGATCTCTGGCAGACTGGCTTTGAACTCTGGAGCATCCAGATGGCAATGGGTGTCTATCCAAGCGAGATCTTTTTTGGCCTCGCTCATTGCGCGAAAGTCTTTAATACTCCGCGCTCTAAATGCAAAATCCTGTCACAACGTTTAGCACGAATAGGATCATGGGTCACGATCACAAAAGCGGTACCCTGCTCGCGAGCAATATCCAACATTAAGTCAAATACGCCGTCGGCTGTTTCGGTATCTAGATTACCCGTAGGCTCATCAGCCAAGACGCAAGCGGGATTACCTACTAAAGCGCGCGCAACTGCAACCCGTTGACGCTCACCACCAGAAAGCTCTCCCGGCGTATGCTGCACTCGCTTAGCTAATCCAACCGCATGCAACATCTGATTTGCATGCTCCATAGATTCTTCATTACTCAGCCCGCGAATCCGTAAGGGTAAGGCCACGTTCTCAACAGCACTAAATTCATCCAAGAGATGATGGAACTGATAAATAAATCCTAAACTACGATTACGCAGTTGATCTAGCTTGCCAACAGGTAATTTATGGAGGTTCTCCCCAGCCAGAATGACTGTACCTGCACTTGGAGTATCCAAACCGCCCAACAAGTGCAATAAGGTGCTTTTACCCGAACCAGAAGAACCTACTATTGCTACCTTCTCAGAAGGGCTCACCTGTAAATCAATTTCCCTTAGGACGTCGACTGCTGTTGACCCTTTACCGTAGGTCTTCGCCAGGCCTGTTGCACTGAGGATCACCGAGTTCGTAGATTCATTTGTTACATTATTCATAGCGCAGTGCCTCCGCAGGCTGAACTTGGGCGGCACGTCGACTTGGGTATAGGGTTGCTAATACAGATAAGCCAAAAGCCATTAAACCGACAGTGACGACATCGGATAGGCGCACATCCGAAGGTAACTCGCTAATAAAATAAACATCACGCGGTAAGAAGCGTACTCGGAAGATAGCTTCAATTGTCGGAACAATCACATCAATGTTTAAAGCAATGAGTAGGCCCAAGCCAACACCAGCTAGAGAACCTAGTAAGCCTATCGCTAAACCTTGCACTAAAAAGATCCGCTGAATTAATCCCGGGCTCGCGCCCATCGTTCTTAAGATAGCAATATCTGCTTGTTTCTCATTCACAGTCATTACTAAAGTAGAAACCAAATTAAAAGCAGCTACCGCAATGATCAGCGTGAGAATGATGAACATCATCTTTCGTTCAGTTTGAACGGCGGCAAACCAATTACGGTTAGAGCGTGACCAATCTGTCACCCAAAGGGCCTGTGGCACCACTTGAGCTAACTCAGAGGCAATCTCGGGTGCTCGCTGCATATCGTCCACCTTCACGCGCAATCCAGAGGGGTCTTGTAAACGCAATAAAGCTGCAGCATCTTTCCAATGCAGGATGGCTAAAGAACTGTCGTATTCATAATGGCCGCTATCTACAATGCCCACGACTTGCAGTGTCCGCATTCTGGGCATGGCACCTGCAGGAGTCAGATCACTCTCAGGAACGATGAGGTTAATACGATCACCTACACGCGCACCAACCATGTTTGCCAACTGCGCACCTAAGGCTACCCCAAAAGCACCAGGCTTAAGATCTTCAATACTGCCCGCGACAAATTGTTTGGGCAAATCAGAAACCTTACCCTCTTCACTCGGGAGTACGCCACGAATCGATACGCCGCGCATCACGTTATCGCGACTGAGTAAACCTTGCGAACTGACCATGGGAGCAACACCTACTACGTGTGGCTGCGCCGCTACCTTGAGAGCAATCGGCTCCCAATTGCTTAATCCATCTGGAGCTGTGATTTCCACATGAGAGAGGACGGATAGCATGCGATCACGTACTTCCTTTTGAAAGCCATTCATCACAGAGAGCACCACAATTAAGGCCGCAACCCCTAAAGCAATACCTGCAGTCGAAATTCCCGATATAAAGGACAGGAAGCCATCACGTTTACCCACCGTCTTGCGACGCTTAGACCGGGTGTATCGTAGGCCAATTTCTAGCTCAATAGGAAGTCTCAACATAGCCACAGTTTAGACAATCGCATAGACAAATGGATGGATTCTGTAAATGCCACCTAAAATCAGGGGAATGACTGCCAATTTAACCGCCCAACAAGGCTCTCAACGTCGCTTTACCCTGATGGTGTCAGGGGAGGATGCTCTGAATACCAATTCGGGAGAAATTAGCCCTCCAAGCGGACTCCCACAAGAACGCTTCCTCTTGGGAGATAAGCTAGCAATTGCGCCGATCCTATTATTAGGTCAAAGTAATCTACCAATAGATCCCAATCAAGCGATTGCCTGCTTACAGCCAGTTCATCTTCATGCCGCCCGAGATCACTTGATTTTGATGGCGCAAAGTCAGATCGATGTGACTGCTGAAGAATCTAACAAATTACTCCTAACTGCACTTGCCTTAATAGAAGAAGATTTTGGCCACAAAGTCTTATTTCAAGGTCAGCGGGATTGGTTTATCCCAGCCGGATCATTTGCTAGTCTAGCAACGCACACCATTGATCAAGCGCATGGCCGCAATATCGATTGGTGGATGCCACGCGATACTAGCGAGCTAGGCGTTGCCAAACTCTGGCGCAAACTCCAAAATGAAATTCAGATGCTGTGGCATATTGACCCAGTCAATGAAGAACGCGCACAAGGCGGATATCCGAGCATTAACTCTCTATGGATTAGCGGCATCGGCAAACTAGCTGATATTCAGACGCCAGATTTGCTTAGGAACGTATCTCAAATCTATGGCGCACACCCCCTCTTGGCTGGATTAGCTAAATACCTTGGGATCTCTCTACAGAATGAAATTAATTACTCAAACCTAGTAAATAGTTTTGCTTGGCTTGATCAGCCAAAGATCGCCTGGGATAGCTTGAGGAATTCTTTATTAAATACAGAATTAGATTCCATTGAAATCATCGACTTTCCAATGGGTCAAGCACGTCACAGAATCTTTACGACTAAAGACTTGTATAAAAAATCCTGGGCCTTCTGGAAAAAGTCAGAGCCCCTCACCTGGCAAGAAATCATTTCATCATGACGATGAGCGTCTTTTCTCAGCGCCCCTTCTCTGAACGCACAGCCACATGGCTTGAGCAAAGCGGACTCCATCCATTACTTGCGAGATTATTTGCAGCACGCGGTGTTGATAAGCCCGAAGAGTTATCGCTTGATCTCAAGCAGCTACTCTCTCCAGTAGAGCTAAAAAATTGTATTAGTACTGCTACCTTACTCGCAGATATTCTGGAGCATAAAGAGCCTATATTGGTTGTGGCCGACTACGACTGTGATGGTGCTACCGCTTGTGCTGTCGCACTTCGTGGTTTAAAGATGCTAGGCGGACCAGACACTGCCGTTCAATTCTTAGTACCAAACCGCTTTACGATGGGCTATGGATTAACGCCAGAGGTTGTCGATTTGGCTGCTCAGCAAAATCCTAAACCTCAATATCTGATTACGGTAGACAACGGTATAGCCAGCGAGGCTGGGGTGGATCGGGCTCACGAACTCGGTATGGAAGTGATTGTGACAGACCATCACTTGCCAGGAGATCGACTGCCAAAAGCGATCGCGATCGTTAACCCCAATCAACCTAGCTGCCCCTTTCCTAGCAAAGCGCTTGCTGGCGTTGGGGTAATGTTCTACTTACTCGTAGCGCTGCGCGCTGAGCTTCGTAAACGCGGAAAATTTACCACCCAGACTCAACCTAAAATTGAGAATCTATTAGACCTCGTAGCCTTAGGAACAGTGGCCGATGTTGCACAACTCGATCGTAATAATCGTATCCTCGTTTCTAATGGTTTAAAGCGTATTCGTACTGGAGTATCGCAAGCTGGCATTCAAGCACTATTTCAAGCGGCTGCGCGGGATCCACGCAAAGCAAATACCTTTGACTTAGGTTTCGCTATTGGCCCTAGGCTAAATGCAGCGGGACGCTTAGCCGACATGACTTTGGGTATTCGCCTATTACTTAGCGATAAACCGGATGAAGCAATTGAGCTGGCTTATGAACTGGATCGCATTAATCGCGAACGCCGCGTGATTGAGGGTGGCATGCAAGAAGCTGCGCTTGCCCACCTGGCTGAAGATCAGTTAGCAGGTACCATGGCAGGCCGCTCGAGCATCTGCCTTTGGAATACGGAATGGCATCAAGGTGTTGTCGGCATCGTAGCCTCCCGCCTTAAAGAACGCTTTAATCGTCCCGCGATTGTTTTTGCTCCTGCGGATGGCGCCACTGGAGAAGAGTTGCGGGGCTCTGGAAGATCAATCACCGGCTTTCATCTACGCGATGCCCTGGATATTGTCTCTAAGCGTGAGCCTGGGCTCATCCTGAAATTTGGTGGTCACGCCATGGCTGCTGGACTATCCATCAGAAAGGCCGATTTTGAACAGTTCGATACCCTCTTTCAGCAAGCGGCCAGCGAGCTATTAAACGACGAGCTGCTTGAAAGAAAACACATTCATGATGGAGCCCTAGATTTATCTGACTTCACACCAGAAACTGGTGATCTACTTGCAGAAGAAATATGGGGTCAAGGGTTTCCTCAGCCCATTTTTTATGGGGAATTTGAGATTGGCCAGCAAAGCCTGATGAAAGAAAAACATCTCCGCTTGCAACTTCGCCCCATGGGTGGCAGCCAAGCAAGCAGCAAGTCATTTACTGGGGTTTGGTTCAACCGAACACAGCCATTACCAGCCAAAGCTAAACTGGCTTATCGCCTAGCGACAGACCGCTTTCAGGGTCAGGCTCGCGTACAACTCATGATTGAGGCGCATGACGAGAGCTGAGCAGCAATAACCCCCTTATAATCAGGGGATGGAAGCTGAACAACTCAATACTATTTCAAATACCCTCTCCGATCTGCTCATCCGTGAGCAAGCACTTCGGGGGTATCTTTGACTTCGAAGTAAAGTCACGACGCCTTACTGAAGTTAACTCCATTCTGGAAGATCCCACCATCTGGGATGATCAAAAGAAAGCGCAAGCCCTGGGCAAAGAAAAGAAATTGCTCGATGGTGTAGTTGCCACCCTCACTAATTTGAATAGCAATATCACTGGTGCCATCGAATTATTCGATATGGCTAAGGAAGAAAGTGATTTTGAAACTATTGGCGCTATCGAACAAGATGTCAGCAGTTATAGCAAGATTATTGGTGACTTAGAGTTCCGCCGCATGTTTCACAATGAAATGGATCCGTGCAGCTGCTTTATTGATATTCAAGCAGGTGCCGGTGGCACAGAAGCTTGTGACTGGGCTAGCATGCTCTATCGCCAATACCTCAAGTATTGTGAACGTAAAGGTTACAAAACCGAAATTCTTGAAGAATCCGATGGCGACGTTGCGGGCATTAAGAGCGCTACCATTAAAGTCGATGGTGAATACGCTTACGGCCACCTCCGCTCAGAGACAGGCGTGCATCGCTTAGTACGTAAGTCACCTTTTGACTCTTCCAACGGCCGTCACACCTCTTTTGCCAGTATCTATGTGTATCCAGAGATTGATGATTCGATTGAGATTGATGTTAATCCAGCCGATATTCGTACTGACACCTATCGCGCCTCCGGTGCAGGTGGTCAGCATATTAATAAGACCGACTCTGCCGTTCGTTTGACGCACCTTCCAACCGGTATTGTGGTGCAGTGTCAAAACGATCGAAGTCAGCACCGCAATAGAGCGGAAGCAATGACCATGCTCAAGTCACGTCTCTATGAGCATGAGATGCAAAAACGTCGTGTAGAGCAGGACAAATTAGAAGCAACCAAAACAGATGTCGGCTGGGGTCACCAGATCCGCTCCTACGTTCTAGACCAAAGCCGCATTAAAGATTTACGCACTAACGTTGAGATTTCTAATACCCAAAAAGTATTAGATGGCGATCTCGATGCCTTTATTGAAGCCAGCTTAAAGCAAGGCGTCTAATTCATTACCACTATTCCAGTTATTAATTGACCATATGAACGATCAAGCCAATTCCAGTCCTAGCCAAACCCCTGCAAGTGAAGCTGTTGATGAAAATCACATCATTGCAGAACGCCGTGAAAAATTAGCGAAGTTACGGGCGAACGGTGTGGCATTCCCGAATGACTTTGTGCCCACCCACTTAGCCGTAGAGCTTCACACGCACTACGATAGCCTCTCTAAAGAAGAATTAGCGGAAAAGAAGGTGCATGTCAAAGTCGCTGGCCGCATGGTACTAAAGCGTGTGATGGGTAAAGCTAGCTTTGCAACTATTCAGGATCGTAGTGGCCAGATCCAGTTCTACATCACCGATGAAATCAGTGGTGTCGATACTCATGGCGCTTTTAAGCATTGGGATATGGGTGACTTTATCTCTGCCGAAGGCAATTTATTTAAGACCAATAAGGGTGAGTTGTCGGTGCAATGTAGCAATCTGCGCCTACTGAGCAAATCTTTGCGCCCCCTTCCAGATAAGTTCCATGGCCTCTCTGATTTAGAGACCAAGTATCGTCAACGCTATGTTGATCTCATTGTGAATCCAGAGAGCCGCAATACCTTCAGGGCACGTAGTAATACGATTGCCTCCTTGCGCCGCCATATGCTCGATGCAGATTTCATGGAAGTTGAAACGCCCATGCTCCATCCGATTCCTGGTGGCGCCACGGCTAAGCCATTCATTACGCACCACAATGCCTTAGACATGCAAATGTTCATGCGTGTTGCACCAGAGCTATATTTGAAGCGCTTGGTAGTGGGCGGCTTTGAGCGCGTGTTTGAAATTAACCGCAACTTCCGCAATGAAGGGGTTAGCCCACGTCACAATCCAGAATTCACAATGATGGAATTCTATGCAGCCTATACAGACTACCGTTGGTTGATGGATTTCACAGAAACCTTGATTCGTGCCGCAGCAATCGATGCTCAAGGTAGCGCCGTGCTAACTCACCAAGGCCGCGAACTTGACCTGAGCAAATCCTTCCAGCGCTTAACGATTACACAAGCTATTCTCAAATACTGCAGCCAGTCCAATAAGAGCTATGAGGCGGCGCAATTAGAGGATGCCGCATTCATTCGCGCCGAATTGAAAAAAGGTGGCGAGAACCCAGATAGCCCTACTCTTAAGAATGCGGGTATTGGCGCACTCCAATTGGCCCTGTTTGAATTAGTTGCCGAGGCGCATCTTTGGGAGCCAACCTACATCATCGATTACCCAATCGAAGTGAGCCCTCTTGCCCGCGAATCCGATACACACCCCGGCATTACCGAGCGCTTTGAATTGTTCATTACCGGTCGCGAGATTGCTAACGGCTTCTCTGAGTTGAACGATGCTGAAGATCAAGC
>CANGCM010000015.1 GCA_947452535.1 Burkholderiaceae bacterium
AATTGTTTGTAGTTCGCAAGTGCGCCATCGACTGGATAAATGTCTTTATAGAAAGCTGCAGATTGATGGGGATTCTCGCCATAACGCATCTCTTGTACTTTTTCAAATGCAAGATGCAAGGTTGTTGGATAAGCAGAGCGTTTTTGATGATCTAAATCATCTCCTAGTGAGGATAAATAATTAGCAATGGCGCCATCATATTGAGCGGTATGCGCGAATACTTTTTTAGCCAGACCAAGATTAGTCTGATAGGAAACGACGTTCTTGTTGCCTTTCATTTCCTGAAGTACTGGTGCGTAATCCTCTGGGGAGATCAACACAGTAACGTCCTGATGGTTCTTGGCAGCGGCACGCAACATCGCTGGGCCGCCAATATCGATGTTCTCAACGGCATCTTCAAATGAGCAATCTGTCTTAGCAACCGTCTCATTAAATGGGTAGAGATTAATAACGAGCATATCGATCGTACCGATGCCATGCTCTTTTAAGGCAGCCATATGCTCTGGAAAATCTCTTCGAGCCAGTAAGCCACCATGCACCATCGGGTGCAATGTTTTCACCCGGCCATCAAGCATCTCTGGAAACTGAGTTAATGAAGATACTTCTACTACCGGTAAGTGATTTTCAGCTAAGAGCTTCGCGGTACCGCCCGTAGAAATTAACTTGATACCTTGCTCATGCAAGGCTTTGGCAAAAGGGACGATGCCATTTTTATCGGAAACAGAAAGTAGAGCTGTGCGGATCATATTGAGTGAATATTTCTATAAATAAAGAATTCGATATTGAGAGCTGACTTATTTCAACAGTTGGTGTTCGACTAACTTCTTATGCAAGGTATTGCGATTAATCCCCAAGTACTGAGCAGCCAAGGATTGGTTTTGATTGGCATGTTGCATGACAAGTTCAAGCATGGGCTTTTCAACAACCGCTAGAACCATTGCGTACAAGTCAGATGGAGGTGTTCCTTTGAGATCATCTAGATACTGTTGTAGTTGTGTCTCAATGCATTGGGTGATGGGGTGTTTATTGGTCATAGATAAAGTAAATAACTAAAAACTACATTTAGGCTGCTTCTAAAAACAACAAACGATCTGAATGAGACTTCATTTCATCAAAAAAATCATTCACCATTTGCAATTGAGTTTTGCAATCATCAGCGGTATTCATTGCCTGTCGAAATGCATGGGAGTTACGTAAGCCCTTGCAGTACCAGCCGATATGCTTGCGTGCTGTGCGTAAGCCAATATATTCGCCATAGAACTCATAGTGATCAATGAGATGGGTGTTCATAATGTCTTGAATCTCATTGATTTGAGGTGTGGGTAACTTGCCACCAGTTTCCAGAAAATGATTGATCTCCCGAAAAATCCATGGACGTCCCTGGGCTGCTCGGCCAATCATGATGGCATCTGCACCAGTTTCTTTTAAAACAAATGCTGCTTTTTCTGGAGTGGTGATATCTCCGTTCGCTACTACCGGAATTGCGACATGGTTCTTTACGGCAGTGATAGTTTCGTACTCAGCTTCGCCGTGATACAAGTCTGCCCTAGTGCGACCGTGAACGGTCAGCATCGAGATGCCGGATTTTTCTGCAAGGCGAGCTATGTCGATTGCATTCTTATGCTCGCGATCCCAGCCTGTCCGAATCTTAAGAGTCACTGGAACTGCATCGGGACCTATGCCTACGGCTTGTATAACAGCTTCCAAAATTTGTTGTACCAAGGGCTCATCTCTTAAGAGTGCTGAACCAGCGGCAACATTGCACACTTTTTTAGCGGGACAACCCATATTGATATCGATGATCTGAGCCCCATGATCGACATTCAGTTTTGCTGCTGCGGCCATCATCTGGGGATCAGCGCCGGCGATTTGAACGGCAATAGGCTTAAATTCACCTTGGTGATTAGCGCGACGCTGGGTTTTTTCACTCTTCCATAGCAGGGCATTTGAAGCAACCATTTCAGAGACGGCATAACCAGCCCCTAGTTTTTTGCATAGCTGCCGAAATGGACGATCTGTTACTCCGGCCATCGGGGCAACAAATAGTCTATTTGCTAGAAGGTGAGGACCAATCTTCATTTTTTATAGGCTGGGGATTTGGGGAGGGTATTTAGTACTCAGGGAAGGGTGTCACTTTAGCACAACTGGGCCAAAATCTGCCTAAATTTTAGGCACAGAAATGATATCAATGTGCTGATCGAGATTAAACGGGGAGGTTTTCTGCTTTAGAGGCTATTTCAGCCACTTAACGCCTACCAAACATCATTTGCCGCGCTAAGGCTGTCTTGACTGGAGGGAGCCATTGGAGGGCTGATAAAGCCAATCCTCGGCCAATCACAATGGGAAGTAAGTTGGATGTAAAGATTCTTGCCATGAAGTCGGTCAAGCCGATGGTAGCAGTGCGGTCAGCTTTGCGACTGAGAGCGTAGTCTTGCAAAGTCATGACAACAGCCGCAGCAGTTTTTTGATCCTCAGACTTAGAAAACAATGCGCTGAGTTTTTCAGCTAAGAGGTAAGCATCCCTCAGCCCAAGGTTGAGACCTTGTCCTGCCACAGGATGCAAAGTCTGAGCGGCATTGCCAATCCAGACCTCATTGTCCTGAGTAATTTCTTTGCGGTAATTCAGGCCCAACTCGTAGAGACGACGATCTTGAATTTTGAGAAATTGCCCGATGCGCGAGCCAAACTCGGCTTGCAAGCTCTTCAGAAATTCAGCATCACTTAACTGTAATCGAGCCTGTGAAGATGTTGGAGATCCGCACCAAATCAGGTTCAAAATAGTTCTGCCATGGTGACTGGGCAAAACAGCCAATGGGCCTTCAGCAGTAAAACGTTCCCATGCTTGATGGGGCTCTGCATTCTCGACTTCAACTAAGCCGACCAATGCAGATTGTTCATAGTCGCGACCAGTTTCTACCCAATCCTGGGTTTTAAATAGACCACCCTCAGCATGCACAATGCATTTTGCTTGAATATCCTTAGCATCTATATTGGCACCGATATGTTGCCAGATGAAATTCGGGCTTTGGGTTTGAATAGTTCTTAAAGCTTGTCGTAAGGTGAGGTGAATATCACGATAGCGAATGATGTGACCTAGTGCCTCTTGCTTCAGTTCTTCACGAGTCATGAGTGCACGACCAAAGCGGCCCGCTTGTGAAACGTGTACCCGATGAATCTCAGCACATTCACTTGGCCAAGCATGGATGGTATCAAGCAATAACTTACTGCCGTGCGATAGGGCAATGCCTCTAGTATCTGCCGCTGCTAAGTCCGCATCGTCAACGGGGTTACGGTCTAGTAAGGCAATCTTTAATTCTGGGAATTTTTGTAGGCACCATGCAGCGCAGGCAAGTCCTACTGGCCCACCGCCCTGAATCACAATATCAACGTTCTCTACTTTCATATTTGGTGATCTAATTTTTTTCAGTAGCGCATTAATTATTTTTCATAAGGGCTTCGATCTCATCTGCCTTGACTGGTACGCCACGAGAAATCAATTCGCATCCGGAATCGTTGACCACTGCATCATCTTCAATGCGGATACCGATATTCCAAAAGGCTGCATCAATATCATCGGCAGGGCGAACATATAAACCTGGTTCGATAGTAAGGACCATGCCCGACTTCAGTACGCGCCATGGCTTTTCTTCTGCGGGATTTTTTACCGCACGAAGGGGCTCACGATAAGAGCCGACATCGTGTACATCCATGCCTAACCAGTGTGAGGTGCGGTGCATATAGAAGCGACGATAGGCGCCAGTCTCAATCGCATTATCTAGCGAACCTAACTCGGATAATTTGAGCAGCTTTTCATCTAATAAGCCTTGGGTGAGTACTCTTAATGCCGCTTCGTGAGGTTGCATAAAAGTATTGCCTGGCTTTGTGACGGAAACGGCCGCTTCCTGCGCAGCTAAGGTAATGTCATACAGGACACGCTGTGGGCTGGAAAATTTTCCATTCACCGGAAACGTCCGAGTGATGTCCGAAGCGTAACCATCTAATTCACAGCCGGCATCAATGAGGCAGAGCTCGCCACTGCGGAGTTCGGCATCGCTAGCGCGGTAATGCAGAATGCAAGAGTTGGCACCACCAGCAACAATGCTGTTGTAAGCCACACTTTGCGCACCGTTATAGCGGAACTCGTGAAGTAATTCTGCCTCTAGGTGGTATTCACGCATTCCAGGTTTGCAAGCCTGCATAGCACGGATGTGGGCGCGTGCAGAAATTGCCGCAGCGTGCTGCATGATCTCAATTTCATGCGCATCTTTAAAGAGACGCATTTCATGAATCAAGCTCTCAACGTCATGAAACTCGGAGGGTGGGTTTACGCCAGCGCGAGCTTGACCTCTCACTTGCTTCATCCAATGCCGCAAACGACGATCTGTTTCGGCGCTTTCAGAAAGACGAGCATAGACCGCTTCTTGGTCTGCCAATAACTCACTCAACTTACTATCTAGCTCGTGATTACTGTGGGCGTATTCCATTCCCAATACTTCTGGCGCAGCCTCTGGCCCTAAGCGAATACCATCCCAAATCTCACGCTCAGTATCTTTAGGTCTGCAGAACAAATGAGACTCTAACTGGGGTTGTGAGTTTGATCCTGCGATTTTCAGAACTAGGGTTGCCCCCGGCTCTTCAAAACCAGTTAGATAGAAAAAATCACTGTCATGGCGATAAGGAAATTCACTATCGCGATTGCGTGCCGCCTCCGCTGCTGTAGTCACGACGACAATGCCGCCGCCAGTTTTGGCGCAGACCTGTTTCGCCAGTTCAATTCGGCGTTGCTGGTAAATAGTAGATTTATTCATTCGCTGCATTGAGCTCTTGTAATCGTTGAGGCGTACCTACATCGTGCCACGGACCGGCATATTTTTCACCGGACACCCTATTTTCTAGAATTGCCTCTCTGAGTAGTGGGGCTAGCTTGGCAGGAGAACCAATTTCTAAATTCTGAAATAGGTCTTGGTGGTAAAGGCCAATTCCGGAAAAGGTAAGCTTTTCAGCGCCATCTTGAGACTCATTGGATATCTGTGAGCCTTTGAGGTAAAAATCTCCCTCAGGGTGCTGTACTGGGTTTGGAACCATTAAAAGGTAGGCCAAAGGCTTTTTTGACATACTACGCAAGGCAGAAACTTGATCCAAGAGTTGCTGAATCGGTAGGCCTGGACTAAAGACATCACCATTGATGACTAGAAAATAGTCACTTGGGTTTAGGAGTGGTAGTGCCTTGCGAATACCTCCTGCAGTTTCTAGAGCGCTGACTTCCGGGGAGTAAGTAATCCTGACTCTAAATTGACTGCCATCCCCCAAGGCTTCCTCGATCTTCCTCCCAAGCCAAGCATGGTTAATCACGACCTCTTGAATACCTGCTGCACCCAATGCCTCTAAATGCCATGCGAGTAAGGATTTATTGTTGATGGTGAGTAGTGGCTTAGGTAGCTTATCCGTCAAAGGACGCATGCGCTCACCTCGACCAGCGGCCAGTAATAAGCAGGGAATAGAACTGCGCTGATTCATCATGAATTAATCATTATTTCTGAGTTGGGCGCGTTGATTCCAGAATGCGTGCCAACGGTTTTAATTCAATATAGCGGTTGGCAGTGGCAATCGCATACTCGAGTACTAATGGAATGTCTTTGAGATAAGCATCTTTACCATCACGATGAGATAGCCTTGAAAAAATACCCAATACCTTAAGATGGCGTTGCAAGCCCATCCACTCAAAGTCTCGATAAAACTGCCCAAAGTCATTTGGCATTGGTAAGCCAGCTTGACGACCTTCTTCCCAAAATTTAATGACCCAATCTATGATGCGCTCCTCCGGCCATGCAATATAAGCATCGCGCCACAGTGACGCTGCGTCATAAGTAATGGGACCATATACTGCATCTTGAAAATCGATGACACCGGGATTATTTTCTTTGGTTACCATGAGATTGCGTGAATGATAATCACGATGAACGAAGACTTTCGCCTGAGCTAAATTATTTTGAATGATGAGTGCGTAGGCTTGTTTGATTTGAGAATCTTGAAGATCTGTTAATTTCATTTGGAGATGCTTCTTTAGATACCACTCCGGAAATAAATCCAATTCGCGTTGCAAGAGCGCTTCATCATAGTTTGGTAATACATCTGGTTTGCTTGCTAGTTGCATCTGCACTAAAGCATGGGTTGCATCCTGATATAGGCGATTGGCACTCTCATTATTGAGTTCCTCAAGGTAAGTTTTAGTGCCAAGATCATTAAGCAATAAAAATCCCTCGACAAGATTTTTTTCTAGAATTATAGGGACGTTTAAATTAGCGTTTTTGAGCAATAAATCGACCTTAATAAAGGCATCTAAGGGCTCATGTTGGGGTGGGGCATCCATCACAATCAAAGTCGGAAAATTCGGGTTTTTGGACGCAATCCTAAAAT
Organism: Burkholderiaceae bacterium; assembly: GCA_947452535.1. Lineage (GTDB taxonomy): Bacteria > Pseudomonadota > Gammaproteobacteria > Burkholderiales > Burkholderiaceae > Polynucleobacter. The sequence continues at coordinate 6,418 of CANGCM010000015.1, forward strand.
ACCGCCTAAAGCTGGCATCTGCCGAGGCAGCGGCTAAAGTGGGGAGATCTAATTGCCAGTTAGGTTCAAGGCCTTTTAGCCAGTTGCGAAGGGTGTCTAAGCGAGAGTCAGTCATGGTCGATTCGTATAATAAGGCGGGTCTGGATCTATGAGTCATTATCGCCGTCGCGCCGGCCTTTGCGCCCCTCTTTTTTTAGCTGCCACCCTGCGCATGATGACGGGGGTTGTACTGGCACAATTTGCGCTTTTAGCCACCGCGCAGGCTCCCGCACCCCTACCCCCATCTACACAGTCCTTAGACGCTTCCGCTAACTCCGTTTTGATACCCGATCGTGGCGATGTCACTGTGCTGAAACTAGATGATCAGTTGCGCGTTGGAAAGCCTCTTGCCGACGGTAATGCCTTAACGTTTACTGCTAGCGATTCGATTGATGGAATTGTTGATCGGGAAATGCGCCTAAAGGGGCGCGCACAAATTCGTCGTAACGGCGCCGTAATTAAAGCGGATGAAATTAAATACGATCCCGATTCAGATGTAGCGAATTTATCTGGCAATACGGAGTTTTCAAAAGGGAATGCATCATTTAAGGGTCCGAAGGCGCGTTTTCGAGTAGATGCCCGTGAGGGGGAGATGGAAACTCCCCGTTACGAGTTGCGTGATAACCGTGCAAGCGGTAATGCAAATAAATTAAGGGTTGAAACAACCGATCTGTTTGTATTTGATAAAGCAACTTATACAACTTGTACCCCAGAAAATTTAGATTGGTATTTCACTGCTAGTACTCTTGAGATTGATAACGAGCAAAAAGAAATGGTAGGAACGAACGGCGTGATGCGATTCTTTGACGTGCCAATTGCTTATGTTCCTTATTTCACGGCGCCAACATCGAATCAACGACGCTCTGGAATTTTGGCGCCAGTATCTGGCTATAACTCCAACAACGGTATTGATATAACGCAGCCTTATTACGTCAACATTGCACCAAATCGTGATTTGCTATTACTGCCGCGGGTTATGGGTCAGCGTGGCACTCAGCTGGGCGCTAGATACCAGTTCCTGGATCAGCAATATGCAGGTAGCTTGGGTGGAGACTATCTTCCTTATGACCGCAAGACTGGGACTAATCGCTGGCGCTATGACTGGCAGCAAAGAGAAAACTTTAGTGGTGCCTTATTGGGAGTGGGTGGCATACCAATTGCTGGGGCATGGACGGGTTATGCCAATATAGCGCGGGTTTCAGACAACTTATATCCAACCGACTTTTCACAGAGCATTGCTGGTGCAGTGACTAGCCAGTTTCGTCAAGAAGTCGGCACTACTAAGAATTTGACAGGGAGTTTGAGTAACTGGACTGTGGCAACTAGGGCAATGACATTTCAGACCTTACAGCCAGATCCAACGGTGACGGTGCAGTCCCCATACAATATTTTGCCCAACATAACAGCTGTCTATAACAACCGTTTGACGCCAGTAGTTGCTGATACCAGCGGAAAATATATTAGCTTGCCATCAGGCCCTGCAACTACTTTTTCAACGGATTTCACGCGCTTTGCTTATAACATTGGCGGCAACCTCTTAGCAACTGCTCCGGGTGCGTACAGTCAAGCAGACCGAACAGTGATTAAGGGCGCTATGGCCCTTCCTCAGATTACCCCTGGCTACTTCATCACCCCAAAAGTTAGCTTTCAGTCGAATACCTATAACGCCACTCCCTATAGTCCTTTAGGAGCTCCAGCAGTCCAAGGTTTTACGATTCCGACATTTAGCCTAGATTCAGGCTTGGCACTTGAGAGAGATGCATCTGAATTAAAGGGCTTCTTTGGCCGCGACATGTTGCTCACAATGGAGCCTCGGGCGTTTTATGTTTACACGCCATTTCAAAGTCAAGCTCAAACTCCTTTATTTGATACAGCAGATGCGGGCTTTGGCGTAACCCAAATTTTTAGTGAAAATACTTTTATTGGTAATGATCGGATTGCCGACAGCAATAAACTCACTGGTGGTTTGACGAGTCGCATGATTGAGGCTAATACCGGTGCAGAACGGGCGAACATCACCCTTGCTCAGCGTCAGGCTTTTACTGGGCAGAAAGTCGGCCTAAATGGCACCATTGCAAACCCCACTACGTATTCAGATACATTGGGCTCTGCTTCAGTTCGCCTACTTGGCAACTTTAGTGCAGATATGTTTGGTCAGTACAACACTCAATTAAATCGCCTTGTTCAAACAACGGTAGGTGGAAGTTGGCGCCCTACTCCTGGAAGAAGTTTGAATTTTGGTTATCGCAATGTTTGGACGCCGCCAACACAGTTATCCGTTCAGAATAATCAGCCTTTTGTCCCAGCAGCCACTACTACTGATCAATACAATATTTCAGGTCAATGGCCACTGACTCGGGAGGTTTCAGTCTTGGGCCGTTGGGGTTATGACGCTTTAACGACCAAAACACTCAATACGCTGCTAGCCCTGGAGTGGATGCGAGACTGCTGGACTTTGCGTGGAGCCTACTCTCAGATGCTCAATACCTCACAAATAACGACCACTCAAGTTTTATTCCAAATAGAATTTAGGGGCTTTGGTAGTGCTGGTAGCAATCCGGTTGATATCATGAAGTTTAATGTTCCGGGATATATGCCCACTTCTAAGCCTATACCGCCTTCAATATATGAGAACTATCAATGATGCGTAGGAATCGATTTAACCAAGCACTTGTAGCCACGATGTTGGCTGGCGCTACTTTGCTGTCGCAATTTACCTTTGCGCAAGATAGCTCAAAGACTTCGGCGGAGACTAAAATTCGTAATATTGATGGTGTTGCGGCAGTGGTGAATACCGGTTTCGTCACGCGTAAGGAAATTGATGATCGTATTACGGCGCTGCAAAAACAGGGAGCAAAACTTCCTGATGCTGATACTTTGCGTAAGACGGTACTTGAGCGCCTCATTCTTGAAAAGATTCAGTTACAAAATGCCGAGCAAGAGGGTGAGGTAGTCAGCAATAAAGAGCTCGATAAAATCATCGGTGATGTTGCTGCCAAAAATAAATTAACTATTGCTGAATTGAAAGTCAAAATAGTTGCTTCTGGCACTTCTTATGAGCGCTATCGCCAAGCATTGCGTGATGATGTGATTATTAGTCGCTATCGCGAGCGCGAGATAGATCGTATGATCAAGATTTCCGATGCCGAGATTGACAATTTTATTCTTGATCGTAACCGCGAGCTTGCTGGCGGAGGAAAAGTAGCCCGTTCAACTCCAGCCGTAAAAGGGGAGCCAGAAGAAATCGATGTAGGGCAAATTTTTATTCCAGTAGATGCTAATGCAGGTGCTGGTGCCCAAGCTGAGGCAAAGAAAAAAGCAGAATCACTTTTACGCGATGCTCGTGGTGATGTAGATTTTTTGCAACTAGGTGCAATGGCGGCAAAAGACAATCCTAGGATTAAGTTTCAGGAGCTGGGTTACCGTACTCCAGATCGTTTGCCACAATTGTTTTATGAGGCTATTAGAAATACAGGTAGCGGTCAACTAGCCAATGCCGTTGTGAAGAGTCCTGCTGGTTATCATGTCTTAAAGGTTTTGGATCGGCGTGCCCTAGTATCGGGGGCCTCTGATCAGCAGGTAGTACCCCAAGAAAGTACAGCGTCTACCCCACAAAATATTATGGTGACGCAGACTATGGCGCGCCATATCTTATTGCGCAGTCGTGCGGGCTTGACAGATCAAGACGCTGAGAGACGCCTAGCAGGCTACCGTGATCAGGTTCGCGCAAAGATCGCAGATTTTGCTGAGTTGGCTAAAAAATACTCAGAAGATGGATCTGCAGCGAATGGTGGAAATCTCGGTTGGATGGGTCCTGGTGATTTAGTTCCAGAATTTGATCAAGCAATGAACCGCTTGCAAATTGGCGAGGTGAGTAATCCAGTGCAGACGGAGTTTGGGTGGCATTTAATTCAGGTGCTCGAGCGTCGTGAAGCACAGTTAACCTTAGAAAAGCAACGTCAATTTGCCCGTGCAGCAATCCGTGAGCGTAAGTATGAACAGGCCTATCAAGATTGGTTACGTGAATTGCGCGACTCTGCTACGGTGAAAATCATTAACGCAGATGACCCAGCAGCCAGCCCTCGTTAATCTCGTCATTAGCTCTGGCGAGCCTGCGGGAATTGGTCCAGAGATTTCTATTGCAGCTGCACTTGCCTTTTTGCAAGAGCAGCCCACTGCGACTGTTACCTTGTTGGGTGATCCTAGCTTATTTTCAATGCTGAGTATGTCTAAGGACCTACCGGCTCGCTTGCAGCTAGAGGCTATTCCCCTGGCTTTGCCAGTGCTAGCAGGGCAGTTAAATCCTGCTAATGCCCAGTATGTCCTCAATATTCTTGATGCTGCAGTTAAGGGATGTCTTAATCAACGCTTTGATGCCATGGTGACTGCACCAATACAAAAGAGTGTGATTAATGACGGTCTTACTCCAGGTGATGTACTTTTTACTGGACATACGGAATACTTAGCTAAGTTGTGTAATCAAGACCATGTTGTCATGATGTTATGCGCAACTTTGCCGGCAGGATTTTTAGGTCTTCAAAAAAGTCACGATCTTCGGGTTGCTTTAGTAACAACGCATCTACCCTTGAGAGAGGTCGCTAGCGCCCTCTCTCAAAAACATATTCTGGAAACCATTTGTATCGTTGAGCATGACTTGCAAAGAAGATTTGGGATCGCTAAACCTGTGATTCGTGTTGCAGGCCTTAATCCTCATGCAGGTGAATCCGGTTACTTAGGGCACGAAGAAATCGATATGATTACGCCGGCCATCAAAGCCGCTAAAGAATTAGATATTCAGGTCAGCGGACCTTATCCGGGTGACACGATGTTTGATGCAAAAGCCTTAGATAGTGTGGATGCGTTTATTGCGATGTATCACGATCAAGGCTTAGCGCCATTCAAGTTTGTGAGTTTTGGTGGTGGAGTGAACGTCACTCTAGGTTTACCGATTATTCGGACTTCAGTAGACCATGGCACTGCGCTAGATATTGCCGGTAAGGGCACTGCCGATCCTGGTAGCATGCTTGAAGCCTTACGACTTGCTTATGATTTAGTAGTCAATTCTCGTAATGTAAAGACATGATGCATCGTGCTCGTAAGCGATTCGGTCAAAACTTTCTACAAGACTCGGGAGTCATTTATTCCATAGTTGCAGCAATCAATCCCACTGAGAATATGCATGTGATTGAGATTGGTCCGGGTCTTGGGGCTTTAACCAGGCCTTTGCTAAGTAATCTTGATCGCCTAGACCTGCTTGAGATTGATCGAGATTTAGTGGCCTATTGGAGTCAAGAAAACCTCAAAGGCCTCAATGTCATCGAGGGAGACGCGCTTAAGTTCGACTTTTTAGAATGGGCAAATACACATCCAGCTAACAGTGGTTTATGCAAGGTGGTAGGCAATCTACCTTACAACATCTCATCGCCATTACTTTTTCATCTCGTTTCCGCAGCCCATGCGATCGATGAGCAAGTATTCATGTTGCAGGCTGAGGTGGTGGAGCGAATGGTCTCCAAGGCGGGTGGTTCAGAGTTCAGTAGACTATCTGTGATGTTGCAAGCGAGATATGACATGGAGTTAGTGCTCGAGGTTCCTCCAGAAGCATTTGATCCCCAGCCTAAAGTGAATTCTGCAGTAGTGCGTATGATTCCTAGGCAAGATTTTGATTTAAGCGCTAAGCAGTGGCATGCGCTTGAGAAGGTGGTGGCCGCAGCTTTTTCCCAAAGAAGAAAAATGCTGCGTACGAACTTACTAGCCTTCGCTGATAAGCTATCTTTATCGGAGTCTGAATTAAAAGCGCGCGCTCAAGATATTTCAGTAGAACGCTATATTGAGTGGGCTAAGATCATAGCCACATAAATTCCCAAATGGATACGGCTACTGATACGCGGTCGGATCAATCACTCGCATCTCCGCTTCAATCCACTTTTCTACTTCCTGATGAAGTTGTCCGCCTGTCTTTCCCGCAGAAGCAATCGCAGGTCCAATGGAGAAAATCACCGTTCCGGGTTGCTTCAGGAAGCTATTCTTTGGCCAGCAACGACCGGCATTATGGGCTATCGGAATAACCAAGGCCTCAGTAGCGCTCGCAAGCCTAGCGCCGCCTTTGCTATAGGGCTTAAAAGAACCAGTGGGCGTTCTAGTGCCCTCGGGAAATAGTAGGATCCACTTGCCTTCACTTAAGCGTTTACGTCCTTGCCCAACTACTGAAAGTGCGGCAGTTTCTTTGCTATTACGGTTGATATGAATCATCTTGAGTAAGGCCAAGGCCCAGCCAAAGAAGGGAATCCACAGTAATTCGCGTTTGAAAACAAAGCAGAGCTGCTTGGGAAGAAGGGCAATAAATGCAATCGTTTCATATGCGGACTGATGCTTGCTGAGTACGACTACGGGTTGATCCAGTACTGCCATCATATGTTCCTTGCCACGAATTTCATAGTGAATTCCGCAGAGGGGTTGCAAGATCCAAATCACCACCTTATTCCAAAGGCCAATAAAGCGATACCTATTCTCGGAGTTTAAGAATGGAAAAACCAATATGCAAAGTACTGACCAAATCGGCGTAAAGATGAGTAGAAACAGTGCAAACAAGGTTGAGCGGATAAAAGTCATAGCTTCATTACACCTTATCTTGGATCAGTGCATTCGCAAACGCCATTAAATCTGCATGAATTTGTGTGCCTTCGGGAAGGCCGCCTTTTTCCAAGGTTTTACTGCCTTTGCCAGTTAATACCAAATGTGGACTAGCCCCCAGAGCAACGCCTGCCTTTAGATCGCGTAAGGAGTCGCCAACAATCGGTACCCCTAACAAAGGCGTGACACTCTGATTTTTTTTATAACGCAGAGCAATCTCTTTCATCATTCCTGGCAGTGGCTTACGGCAATCGCACCCACTAGCATCGGTATGGGGACAAAAGAAAACGCTATCAATATGACCGCCTAAGGGTTGGAGTAATTTATCCATCTTGCTATGCATTGCATGCAGATCATTGATATTGAAATAACCACGAGCTAGACCGGACTGGTTTGTAGCCACGGCAATCAGATAGCCTGCTTGGTTGAGTAGCGCGATTGCCTCTAAGCTCCTAGGTAGTGGTACCCATTCTTCACTCGACTTCACATAATCATCTCGATCTTCATTGATCACACCATCGCGATCAAGAATAACTAGTTTCGAGGAGCTAGCAATCATGCTAATTTGCCGAGGTCGGCGATCAGATTCATTTTCTGGTGAAGTTGTTGCAGGAGGGCGAGGCGGTTATCGCGTAACTCTGGATTAGGATCCATCACCATGACATCAGCAAAGAATTCATCAATCGGAGCACTCAGGGCTACAAGTGTTTTTAGTAAGTCTACAAACCGACGCTTTTCATAAGCAGAATTGAGCGCTGGGGTAATATTTTCAAGCGCCTGATGCAATGCAATTTCAGCTGGAACTTGCAATAATTTGCTTGAGCAAGTCGCCGGAATAGCGGTGGCATTCTTTTTGAGAATATTACTAATACGCTTATTGGCAGCAGCCAGTTGCGCTGCTTCTGCTAAAGCATTAAATTCACGTAAGGCAGTGAGGCGATCAATTAAATCATTCAGTTGTGACGGAGATTGGCTTAAGACAGCGTCAATCTCTTCGGTAGTAAATGGTTTGCCGGCAACCGATTGATCGCGCAAATACGCGCGCAGACGATCAATGACGAAGCCGTAGATATCTTCAGCCTTGGCTTTTTCTTGAACGTCTTTCTGAGGAAATTGTTTGCGGGCAAGCTCAATTAAGTCTGGTAGATTTAAGGGGAGGTTTTTCTCCAACAGGAGGCGACATACTCCTAAGGCATGACGACGTAAAGCATACGGGTCTTTATCGCCAGTAGGTGCCAGACCAACACCCCAAATACCAACGAGAGTCTCAAGCTTATCTGCAATCGCCAAGATCGTACCTGTTTGCGTCTTTGGCAAGGTATCGCCAGCAAAGCGGGGCATGTAATGCTCGCTACAGGCTGATACTACCTCGGCGTTTTCCCCATCATGAGTGGCATAGTAACCACCCATAATGCCTTGGAGCTCTGGAAACTCTCCAACCATGTCAGTGAGTAAATCAGTTTTAGCAATTTCAGCTGCGCGGCTAGCTAATGTTTCATCGGCTGATAGGGCCTTAGCAATGCCTATAGCAATACCCTGAACACGCTTTGTGCGATCTAATTGATTGCCGAGCTGGTTGTGATAGACCACTTTTCCTAGATCAGCCACACGAGATGCTAGCGGACGCTTTTGGTCTTGCTGAAAGAAGAAGCGTGCATCAGATAGGCGTGGACGTACTACGCGCTCATTACCAGAAATAATGGCTTCTGGCTTATCAGTCTCAATGTTAGAGACAATTAAGAAGCGATTACGTAACTTACCTTGCTGATCAGTTAAAGCAAAGTACTTTTGATTGGTCTGCATTGTCAAAATCAAGCACTCTTGAGGCACTTCCAAGAACTCTTGATCAAAGTGACACTCATATATTGCTGGCCACTCAACCAAAGCGGTCACTTCATCTAATAAACTATCTGGCATCAACACTAAATCAGTAGCAGCAGCCCGTAATAAAGCGGATTGGATAAAATCACGTCGCTTTTTAAAGCTTGGCAACACTTTTGCTTTGGCGGTAAGGTCAGATTCATACTGATCTGCAGAGGCGATAGTGATTGCGCCTGTGGCCAAAAAGCGATGGCCTTCTGTTTGATTGCTTGCATCAATACCAAGGGCGCTAATATTGAGTATGTCTTTGCCATGGAGGGCAATGATGCGATGTACAGGACGTGCAAACTCAACATCTGCTAATTCACCATTTTTCTGTAGCACTTGGTAGTGCATCATTTTGGCAATCGGCAATTTGCTTAATGTCTGCTCCAGCACTTGTTGAGCGGTCTGCTCTAATGCGGCACCTTTTGCGATGACATTGAGGTAGAGCGCCTCATTTTTTCCTTCACCTGCTTTTTCTAGTGTAGAGAAATCAATGTCAGCGTAACCAAGAGAAGCTAATTTCTTTTGCAAGGGCGCGCTAGGCTTTCCATTGACATCAAACGCAATAGAGCTAGGCAGTAATTTCTCGCGAACTGGATAGTCAGGCGCCTGACTTAAGACATCGGTAATCTGAACTGCAAGTCGGCGCGGCGTGGCATAAGGAATTGCAACGGAGGTTTTGCTTAATAGACCAGCAGCTTGTAGAGCGGAATAAATGCCATCACTAAATGCATCCCCTAAGCGACGAAGTGATTTCGGTGGCAGCTCTTCGGTAAAGACTTCAATCAAAAGAGTTGCTGATGGAGAGAGAGAATTCTGTGTACTCATAATGAGATCAAGTTGCCGATGCTTTAGGTTGGCGTTGACACATCGGGAAACCTAACTTTTCTCGAGACTCAAAGTACGCCTGAGCTACTGCCCGAGAAAGGTTGCGGATGCGTCCGATATAAGCTGCACGCTCAGTAACGGAGATAGCACCACGGGCATCAAGTAAATTAAAAGTGTGCCCCGCCTTGAGAACCATTTCATAAGCAGGCAAAGCCAAGGGGACTTCCATTAGACGCTTGGCTTCACTTTCATAGTTGGTGAAGTTTGCAAAAAGCAGGTCAGTATTGGAGTGTTCAAAGTTATAACAAGACTGCTCTACTTCATTCTGGTGATATACATCACCATAAGAGATGCCATCTGCCCAAACAAGGTCATATACGTTGGAGCAATTTTGGATATACATAGCCAGACGCTCAATACCGTAAGTGATCTCACCTAAAACAGGCTTACAGTCGATGCCGCCTACTTGTTGGAAATAAGTGAATTGAGTAACTTCCATGCCATTTAGCCAAACTTCCCAACCTAATCCCCAAGCACCCAAGGTTGGGTTTTCCCAGTCATCCTCTACAAAGCGTACGTCGTTCTTCTGCAGATCCAAACCTAAGGCGGCAAGGGATCCAAGATAAAGCTCAAGGATGTTTTCTGGAGCTGGCTTGAGCACCACTTGGAATTGGTAGTAATGCTGTAGACGGTTCGGATTCTCTCCATAGCGACCGTCTTTTGGTCTGCGTGACGGTTGAACGTAAGCGGCCTTCCATGGCTCAGGACCAATGGCCCTCAAGAAAGTGGCTGTGTGAGATGTACCGGCACCGACTTCAAGATCAATAGGTTGCAATAGGGCACAACCTTGTTGGTCCCAATAATCTTGGAGTTTGAGAATGATTTGCTGAAAAGTAAGCATGATTAACCTGGCTAAGCCTTTGATTTTACATGGCTAGGCGAGCAAACTAAGAAATAGCGATTAAATCCGTCTTTGACGAATAAAGCCGAGGATGAGCAGAAGGCAAGAAAGACCCAAAATCGGGGCATTACCCCAAAACACATAAGGAGTAGAGCCGGTGTAGGTCTGAATGTTGGTCCTGAGAACGCCTTGGGTAAATTGAGGGAGTTCTGCCAGAATTTTCCCGTCTGGACCCAACACTGCAGTGATTCCAGTATTGGTGGCGCGAAGGGCGGGCAGACCAGTTTCTAGTGAGCGCAATTGTGAGAGTCGTAATTGTTGGGTTGGCGCCTGAGAATTTCCGAACCAGGCGAGATTGGTCATATTAATTAGCAGGTTCACCGGCTTGCTGCTGTGCTGAATTCTCGAGGCTAATTCTCCACCAAACACATCTTCATAACAAATAGTAATGGCCGCATTAATCGTTTCCTTGCCTGAACGAATAATGCTAAAAGGGGCTTGATCTAACAGACCGCGTGCAAAGTCGCTCATGGGGACATGGAAGGCATTCACAAACCAATGAAAGCCGGGTGGAATAAATTCTCCAAACGGTACTAAGTGGGATTTATCGTATTGATAACTAGATAGATTTGGAGATAGTCCAAGAGCGCGGTTGGTGTATTTCACTTCACTGGAATTGGATGCCTCCCCAATTACTCCAAGCAAGACATTGCTAGATGTATCTGTGGAGAACCGCTGGATGGACCCTAGCAGACCAGCGGGGAGGTTGCCCTGAGGCCAAGGATAAGCAGTCTCTGGAGTGATGATGAGATCGGCTGGTTCACTCTCAATAGCGCTGGTATAAAAACTAAACTGGCCCTCAATCGCCTTGGGATTGAATTTCAGGCTTTGTTCAAAATTCCCCTGAATTAAGCGAACACTGAGTGGCTCGCCAAGCGGTTTTGTAAAAGTCCATAAGCTAGCGAGTTGCGTAAGGACAATGGCAGAAATGATGCAAGCACCTTTCAAGAGAAAATTTTTCTTTAATTGAGATATTTCCCAAGAAATCCATACCGCTAAAAATGTGCAGGCCAGGCCGCCGAAGAATGGTGCGATTGGCGCAAAGGGGCCATTGAACTGGGCTTCAGCAAAACCCATCCACGGAAATCCAGTAAAGATAATTCCCCGTAGATATTCCGCTACCACCCAACTAGCTGCTAGTAGCAAGCCAAAGAAAAATGAGCCTCTTGAAAAATGGAATGTCAAGGTAGCGCAAGCAAAATAGATCGCCATTAAGCCAGCCAATAAGAAGACTGCAAGGCAGGAAAGAATTGCATTCATTCCGCCGACATCATGCAGGCTAATGAAGATCCACCACAATCCAAGAGCAAAGTAGCCTAGGCCAAAAGAGAGGCCCAATAAAAAGGTGTTTTTAAAAGATGCTGATTGATATTTGCTGATTTGCCACCAAACTAGACTGAGGATCGAAATTTGAATCCAGCCACCATACGGTAGCTCTACTAAAACTGCTAGTAGTCCCCCAAGAGTAAACAGCACCAGCAAGCCGATGCCATTACTCAGTCTTGGTAATGACCAATGACTCAAAGGAATCCTTAATCAGGCTTTTTAGGAAGTTGGCGTGCAAGCAGAATGTGAATCTGTCTTGGGTCAGCACGCAAAATCTCGAATTGAATGCCATCAATCTCAATGAGCTCACCCATTTTAGGTACTCGACCAAGATGCGAAATCACAAGACCGGCGACAGTTTCAATATCTTCGACATCAAATTGAGTACCTAGTGCTTCATTAAATTGCTCTAACTCGGTAATCCCTTTAACTCGAATATCGCCATTGTCTAAAGAGATGAGGTTATCCGCCTCTTCATCAATATCGTGCTCATCCTCGATATCGCCAACAATTTGCTCAAGCACATCTTCAATGGTAATGACTCCAGCAACACCACTATATTCATCTACCACAATCGCTAAATGATTGCGATTGTCTTTAAAGTCACGCAATAAAACGCTCAGACGCTTTGATTCAGGAATAAAGACGGCAGGGCGAAGCCAATCACGTACCTGAAAATCTTTTTCAGAAGAGTGGCGTAATAAATCTTTGGCTAGCAAGGTGCCAATCACGTTATCACGACTCCCTTCAAATACTGGAAAGCGCGAGTGGGCCGCAGTGATCACATTTTTAATAATCTCTGTCAAAGGTAGGCTGATATCAATCCAGTCGATTTGAGCTCTGGGAATCAAAATATCACGGGCACACAACTCACCGACCTGAAAGACGCCCTCAATCATGGAAAGTGCATCTGCATCAATTAAGCCCTCGGTCTGGGCTTCTCTCAGGGTATCGATCAGCTCTTGACGACGTTCTGCAGGACTAGTTGGTTGTGGCGTTAAAAAATCAGCTAAGCGCTCTAAAAGGGATTTATTGGGGTCAGGCATATAACAAGAATATCGCAGAAATATATAAGTTCAATGAAGGCGCAATAAATAGGCTTTAAATGCTTGCATAGGGGTTAGTGAAGCCTAGCGCTTTCAAAATGAGCGCTTCTCGCCCCTCCATTTTTTTAGCCTCTTTATCACTCTCATGATCCAAACCTTGGGCATGTAGGCAACCATGAATAATCAGATGAGCTAAATGCGCCTTGACGGTCTTGCTCTGTTCGGATGCTTCTTTTTGAATAATGGGTAGGCAAAAAATAATATCTGCTGCCAACGTTTTTTTGCTGAGCTCGTAAGGAAAGGTCAGCACATTGGTTGCTTTATCTTGAGCGCGAAAAGTAAAGTTGAGTTTTTTACCTTCGGCTAGATTGACGAAGCGCAAGGTGATGAAACCATTTAATTGAACAGTTTCGTTAACCCATTTTTTTATTAAGGTCGTAGATGCAATGGCACCCACTTTGGTTTCAATAGCCGAGCTTGCATATTGAATATCAATTGCTAATTTGGGCACAGAGATAGGTTTACTAGGCATCTTGGTTGGCGTGGACCTGAATCAGTTCACCTCTGAGGGTGTAGTTGAGCACTTCAGTGATATTAATATCTACCATTTGACCTATAAGGGGTTCGATATCTTCATCTGGTGCAGTGAAGTGAATCACGCGATTATTAGTAGCACGACCTTGAAGATTGACGCCATCCTTTGCAAGACCTTCAACGAGTACTCGCTCTGTATTCCCCAACATTTTTTTGCTGATCTGATTTGCCTGTGACTCAACAAGCGCTAGTAATGTTTGCAGTCGCTTAAGCTTGACTTCATAAGGTGTGTCATCAGTCAAATTGGCTGCAGGCGTTCCAGGACGTGCGCTGAATATAAAGCAAAAGCTATTATCAAAATTGAGCTCCTCTACCATCTTTAGCAGTTTTGCAAAGTCTTCATCGGTTTCGCCAGGAAAGCCAACGATAAAGTCGCTAGAAAGGGTGAGGTCAGGTCTTACGGCGCGCATCTTACGAATAATGCTTTTATATTCTAGAGCGGTATAGCCACGCTTCATAGCGGATAGAACTGAATCCGATGCATGTTGAACTGGTAGGTGAAGATGACTTACTAACTTTGGAACTTTTGCATAGACGTCAATCAAGCGCTGGGTAAATTCTTTAGGATGGCTCGTCGTAAAACGAATTCTTTTTATACCCGGAATTTCTGCGACATATTCAAGCAGCAATGCAAAGTCGGCAATATCTTTTGTATCATCCATCTTACCCAGATAGGCATTGACGTTTTGTCCTAGCAAGACAATTTCCTTGACGCCTTGGGCAGCAAGACCAGCTACTTCAGTCAAAACATCATTGAAGGGACGTGATACTTCTTCACCACGGGTATAAGGAACTACACAGTAGCTGCAATATTTTGAGCAGCCCTCCATGATGGAGACATAGGCGGAGCCACGAGTTTGACGTGATGCAGGCAGGTGATCAAACTTTTCGATTTCCGGAAAAGAAATATCTACTTGTGATCTACCGGTCTCACGACGTTGTGTTAGTAGATCTGACAGACGATGCAATGTTTGTGGACCAAAGACGACGTCAACATAGGGCGCTCTGTTAATTATTTGTTGACCTTCTTGGCTGGCAACACAACCACCTACACCGATCAATAAATCTGGCTTTATTTTTTTAAGCTCACGTAGACGCCCTAAGTCAGAGAAGACCTTGTCTTCTGCTTTCTCCCGAATGGAGCAAGTGTTCAAAAGAACGACGTCAGCATCCTCAGGGGTGTCAGTCATGACCATGCCTTCATCGGCATGTAATAGATCAGCCATCTTGCCCGAGTCATACTCGTTCATTTGACAGCCAAAGGTTTTGATATAGAGCTTTTTCATATGCCGTTCTCAGGTTTATAGCTGGGGGCGAAGCTCAGATTTTACGGGATAAAGCTTTCACAGCAGGCGTAAGGCAAGAATGGCAACGATTGTGGGTGGAATCGCTGCCAGGAAGAGTAATCCCGCAGAAACTACCGCATTGGGGAAGTAGCTACGCAAAATAGCCAGTCCTGCAGGATTGGGGGCATTGGCAATGACAGTTAAGCCACCACCGGCAACTGCACCACCAACTAAAGCGAGCTTAAATTCTGGTGAGGTCCCTTGCACAAGTGAGCCTAAATATGTGAGCGCTGCATTATCAGTAATTGCTGTTAGTGCAAGGCTGCCATAGAACACTGCGGTAGGGCTCATCTTTTCAAGGATGGGTTGTAGCCACCAACCTTGAAGCGCTCCTAGGACGACTAATCCAGCCAGGAAGAATCCCACTAATAAAGCTTCCCGCAAGATCAGTGGATTTTGATGTTTTGGATAGGCTGTCGTAAACCCAATGAAAAAAAGCAGTAACCACATGAATATCACAGGGTCATGAGCAAAGCCCACAATGCCACCTAAGAACAAGAGATGGATTACGGTGATGTTAATAGGAATGCGGGTAACTGTAGTTTTCATTTCTGGCTCAAGGAGTTGCTTATGAAAAAGTAAAGTCACTATCAATGCGTTAATAAAAATAGCGACACATGCCTCAAGGCCGAAATTCTGAAACATAAATGCCGTATCCCAACCCCAGGTGGAGGCTACCATCAGCACGGGTGGGGCAGCAAAGTTTGTGAGTGTCCCGCCAATCGAAATATTCACAAACAACACACCCAGCGTCCCAAACATTAAAGGGGTGGAGCATTTATGGCGATAGACAAGGTCACGTAATAAGAAGGCGGCAAGCGTCATGGCTGCTGGCTCAGTAATTAATGAGCCTAATAATGGGGTGATACTCAAGGTCAGGAAATAGAGTGTTGGCGCCTGTTTGGTCCGCAAAACAATTTGTAGGGTAGCCCCCAATTTATGTAAGATCTGCGTCGCAAAATGAAGAATCGGCTTACTACCAGCGACCACCATAATAGAGAAGACAAATAGCGGCTCAGTAAAGTCCCGTTTTCTGGCAAATTCTTTGGCAGTGTCTAAATCGTTTGCGAGCCACATAAAGATGATGAGAACAGCGGCCCAAAATCCGAAAACGATTTCTACTTCACCTAATAGATGCCATAAGCCTGAGTGCCTAGAAGACTTTTTAGCAAGGGCTTCGAAATAGGAGGTGCAGAATGTATGAAGTACTGCGATGGCGAAAAGAATACTTGCGCCAAGCTCTGTAGGGGTAAAGTTCATAGAGACATATTATCAGGGCATCCTCATAAAAAAGCCCTTAAGCTAGACTAAATAAAAATGTTCGCAATTTAGGAGATTTTGATGAAATTAAAATTAGGTTATCAAGAATTAATTGCCCAAGCGATGGCTCACATTGAAACGCTTCCTTTGGGGCAAGCTCACGGTTTATTAAATGATGAAAATACCGTTTTTGTCGATATTCGTGATGTGAGGGAATTGGAGCGCGAAGGGATGATTCCCAATGCCTTGCATGCACCCCGTGGCATGTTGGAATTTTGGGTTGATCCTGATAGCCCGTATTACAAGCCAGTCTTTGGTGAAGGTAAGCGCTTAGTGCTTTATTGCGCATCCGCTTGGCGCTCCGCTTTAGCAGCTGAGACACTGCAAAAAATGGGGGTTCCCGGAATTTGCCATTTGGAGGGCGGTTTTAGCGCCTGGAAAGAGGCTGAACTACCCATTGCAAAGAGGCCTTCAAAGCCCTAGCCCGAATAAATTTGTAGTTTGATGCATCTTGAAATACCTTTATTAGCCCCCATTTATGAAGGTATATGTTCATTGATTAAGAGGGTATTCGTATGACTGTAGCGAGTAAAGAAACTTTAGGCTTTCAGGCCGAGGTAAAGCAACTTTTACAACTCATGATCCATTCCTTATATTCCAATAAGGAAATTTTTCTTCGTGAGTTAATCTCGAATGCGTCTGATGCTTCAGACAAGTTGCGCTTTGAGGGAATTGAGCATCCCGATTGGTATGGCGATGATCCCGATCTAAAGATTAGGGTTAGTTTTGATAAGGTCGCGAGAACAGTCACTATTTCTGATAATGGTATTGGAATGAGTCGCGATGAGGCCATCTCCAATTTGGGAACCATTGCCCGTTCCGGTACTAAAGAATTTTTCTCAAAACTTTCGGGCGATCAACAAAAAGATGCCGCTCTGATTGGTCAGTTTGGCGTAGGCTTCTATTCGGCATTTATCGTGGCCGACCGCATTACTGTAGAAACCCGTCGTGCAGGCTTACCATCTGCTGATGGGGTTCGCTGGGAGTCTGATGGCTCAGGTGAATTTACGATAGAAAGTATTAACCGCTCACAACGTGGGACATCAATCACGATGCACTTGCGTGAAGGAGAGGACGATTTCCTCTCCACTCAGAAGCTCAAATCCATTATTCGCAAATACTCCGATCATATCTCCTTACCTATTCAGATGAATAAAGAGGAATGGGATGCTGAGAAAAGTGAACAGGTTGTGCGAGATGAGCTTGAAAGCATTAATCAATCGAGTGCCTTGTGGGCACGCGCTAAATCTGAAATCACAGAAGAGCAATACGCTGAGTTTTATAAACATCTGTCGCATGATTATGAGAACCCTTTGTGCTACTCCTTAAATAGAGTAGAGGGGCGCAGCGAATTTACTCAACTACTATATGTGCCAACTCGTGCCCCTTTTGATTTATGGGATCGCAATAAGCGGGGCGGCATTAAGCTCTATGTCAAGCGCGTATTCATCATGGATGATGCAGAGCAACTAATGCCGATGTATCTGCGCTTTGTTACCGGAGTCATTGATTCCACTGATTTACCTCTCAACGTTTCTCGTGAAATTTTGCAAGAGTCACGTGATGTCAAGATCATTCGCGAAAGCTCAACTAAGCGCGTTCTCAGCATGTTGGAAGATTTGGCTAACAGTGATGATGGGGCCAAGAAAGAAAAGTACCGTACCTTCTGGACTCAGTTTGGACGGGTTCTCAAAGAGGGTATGGGCGAAGATCAGCCAAATCAAGAGCGCATCTTAAAGCTCTTGCGTTTTGCAAGTACACATTCAGATTCTGGGGATCAAACTGTTTCTTTGGCTGAGTATCTTGCGCGTATGAAGGAAGGTCAGGATAAGATTTATTACGTGACTGGTGATACTTTTAATGCGGCTAAAAATAGCCCCCATTTAGAGATCTTCCGTAAGAAGGGTGTTGAGGTTTTATTGCTCTCTGACCGAGTGGATGAATGGATGCTTTCTTTCTTCACCGAGTTCGATGGCAAGCAAATGACTTCAGTCGCCAAAGGTGGGCTTGACCTTGGTAGCTTAAGCGATGAGAAAGAAAAGAAAGAGCATGAAGAAACAGAAAAGAATTTCAAGGATTTGCTCGATCGCATGAAGCTGGCTTTAGAAGATAAAGTGAAAGACGTTCGTGTTACTTTCCGATTAACGGATTCACCCGCATGCTTAGTTTCTGATGAGAATGAGCTCTCTGGTAATTTATTACGCATGCTCAAGGCAGCAGGTCAACAAGCGCCGGATACAAAGCCCATCCTGGAGGTCAACCCAGAGCATCCCTTGCTTTTGAAGCTAAAGTCAGATGAACGGCATTTTGAGGAATGGACACAAGTCTTGTTTGATCAGGCTTTGTTGGCTGAAGGCGGGCAGTTGAATGATCCAGCTGCCTATGTGAAACGGATTAATCAGTTACTACTGTCTTAAATCTCGAGCACCCTAAAGAAAAACCCGACTGGCAAACGAAGCAAGTCGGGTTTTTTTCTTGCGTGAGCGTAAATTTCATCCTGAGCAGGGTTTATAGCTATTATTTGCACTAATTTAGTGCAAATATGCCCCGAAGTGATCCCTAAATTCCCCATAATGATGCAAAAACATAAAAGGGGTTCTCTCAATGGAAACTTTGAAATCAGGTAGTGATGTTCTGTTTATCTTGCTCGGTGCCATCATGGTGCTGGCGATGCATGCGGGTTTTGCTTTCCTCGAACTAGGTACTGTTCGTAAAAAGAACCAGGTAAATGCCTTGGTCAAAATCTTGGTCGACTTTGCAGTGTCAACAATTGCTTATTTCTTTATCGGGTACAGCATTGCTTATGGTGTCGACTTTTTCTCTGGCGCTGAACTACTGGCGGAAAAAAACGGCTATGAACTTGTTAAATTCTTTTTCTTATTAACTTTTGCTGCTGCTATTCCAGCGATTGTTTCTGGTGGTATTGCAGAGCGCGCAAAGTTTAATCCCCAATTAATTGCTACCTTTGTTCTGGTTGGCTTTATCTATCCTTTCTTCGAAGGGATTGCTTGGAATCAGCACTATGGAATTCAGGCATGGATTAAATCATTCACTGGCGAAGAATTTCATGACTTTGCTGGATCGGTAGTGGTACATGCGGTGGGTGGTTGGATTGCCTTGCCTGCCGTTATTCTTCTGGGCGCACGTCGTGGCCGCTATACAAAAGATGGAAATGTTGCGGCGCATCCTCCTTCTAGTATTCCATTCTTGGCCTTAGGTGCATGGATCCTAGCGGTGGGTTGGTTTGGGTTTAATGTGATGAGCGCACAAACTATTGATAAGGTGAGTGGCTTAGTCGCTATGAATTCTTTGATGGCGATGGTGGGCGGTACCTTGGCCGCTTGGGTGATTGGTCGCAATGATCCAGGCTTTACCTATAACGGCCCTTTAGCCGGCTTAGTTGCAGTTTGTGCGGGCTCAGACTTAATGCATCCCATGGGCGCATTGTTTGTTGGCTTAATTGCGGGCGCCCTGTTTGTCTATATGTTTACCTTAGTACAAAACCGCTGGAAGATTGATGACGTTTTAGGGGTTTGGCCTTTGCATGGTTTGTGCGGTTTATGGGGTGGATTGGCTGCGGGTATCTTTGGTGCAAAAGCGCTAGGTGGTCTTGGCGGCGTGACCTTCTTGGGTCAGTTGATTGGAAGTGGCTTGGGGGTTGCGATTGCTCTCATTGGCGGTTTTGTAGTCTATGGACTGCTAAAGGTGGTTTTAGGTATCCGGATGTCCCATGAGGAAGAATATGACGGTGCAGATTTAAGTATTCACCGTATTTCATCTTCACCCGATCGTGAATCAAGCTGGTAGGCTCACTTATAATAAGTTATGGCTATATTTGAACTAGATGGAAATGCTCCCCAATTAGGGGATGGTGCTTGGGTTGCCGAGAGTGCTGAACTCATCGGTAGAGTCGAGCTGCATAAAAACGCAAGCGTTTGGCCCAAGGTGATTATCCGAGGCGATAACGATCTCATACAAATTGGCGAGGGGAGCAATGTGCAAGATGCATCTATTTTGCACACTGATCCTGGCTACCGTCTCATCATTGGCAAGCAAGTCACGATTGGTCACCAGGTAATGCTCCATGGTTGCCATATTGGCGACGGTAGTTTGGTTGGGATTGGTGCAGTGATTTTGAATGGTGCCAAAATTGGTAAACACTGTTTAGTGGGTGCTGGCGCTCTTGTTACCGAGGGCAAAGAGTTTCCCGATGGCTCAATGATTTTGGGCTCGCCTGCAAAGGTGGTAAAAACTCTCACGCCAGAGCAGATGACCGGTATCGAAGATATTGCTGGACGCTATGTTAAAAATGCACAGCGATACCAGCAGACTCTGAAGAAGATTTCCTGACTTCAAAAGCGCGCTCCCCTTTTTTCTCCTGAGGATATAACCCTTAGCATATTCAGGGCTTCATTGATTGTCTGCCTCCAGTGATTTAGACTTAAATCTGTGGACCAAATTAATTTATGGATTGGCATCATCGCTACGATTGCTTTCGCAGTGACTGGTGTTCTCGCTATCGCCGACCGTGGGGTCGATCTTTTTGGCGTTATGGTGTTGGGCGTGATTACCGCTATTGGCGGTGGAACACTGCGCGACATTATTTTAGATGTGCCGGTATTTTGGTCAATTACCCAAATTTATATTTGGCTTGCCTTGGGTGCATGCATAGTTACTTTTGTAGCTGAATCCTTTTTTACACAACCACAGATTTATCGTTGGATGCTCTACATCGATGGTCTTGGCGCTGCCTTATTTGGTATTCAGGGAGTAGATAAGGCGTGGAACATGGAATTTGGATTACCGGTTGCTCCAGTGATCTTGGGTGTTGTTACCGCAATTGGTGGCGGCTTGCTACGTGATATTTTGGCTGGTAGAAAAACTTTACTCGTGTCACATGAGCTTTATGCAATCCCAGTAACCTTAGGTTGCTGTGTCTATATTTTGATTTTAAATTTCTTGCCCAAGTACATCTTAGAAGGATCAGTAATTTGTATGCTGGCTATTTTTGGGTTACGCGCAGCTGCCATTTACTGGGATCTACGCGTTCCCAAATTGTTTATTACTAAAACGCGCTAACTGCTCCATCGCTGCGAGGATCCCAGCCACCATGCAAGGTGCCAGATGGATCACGAATAATGCAGCCAGCATGGCCAACAGTTTCATCAAAGGCATCCAGCATTTCGATCTCATGCCCTAAGGCATGGAGCTCTTTAGCAACCCATGGACTAAAGCGTGACTCCAGTTTTAAGCTATCACTGGTTTGGCCCCAAGTTCGCCCTAGTAACCAACGTGGACGACTAATGGCGTCTTGTGGGTCTAGCCCATACGTGGCCGTACGAGTGAAGACCGCGCATTGCGTTTGGGGTTGGCCATCTCCACCCATCGTGCCGTACACCATAGATCGGCCGTCTTTAAATAAAGCCATCGCTGGGTTCAAGGTATGGAATGGTTTGCGATAAGGCTCAAGGTGATTGAGTGTTTTTGGATCAAGAGAAAAGCTGCAGCCACGGTTCTGCCAGTTCACACCTGATTTGGGTAAAACAATACCGGCGCCAAACTCGTGATAAATACTTTGAATAAAGGAAACACAATTACCATTGCCATCAACTACGCCCATCCAAATGGTATCTGCTGGTCCTTTCCCTTGGCCCCAAGGTAAAGCTTTCTCAGGATCAATATTCTTAGCTAGTTTTTTGAGGAATGCAGGCGCTAAAAATGACTGTGCATTTCTTTTCATGTATGCCGGGTCAGTCACAAATTGATCGCGCACTTTGAAAGCTTGCTTGGTGGCTTCAACACAATGATGAACATATTCTGCGCTATCTACTTTGAAGCGCTTGAGATTGAGTTGATCCAATATTCCAATAATCATCAAGGACACCACGCCTTGGGTAGGCGGCGTCATGTTATAGACATTACCCAAGCTATGCTTTAGTTCAAGTGGATTAATGAGTTTGGCTTGATGGCGGCGAAGATCCCCAAGTCTGAGCGGGCTACCAATCTCAGTGAGTTCTTTGGCCAGCAGTTCAGCCAAATCACCACGGTAGTAATCCTCTGTCCCTTTTCGGGAAATTTGGCGCAAGGTTTTAGCAAGTCGCTCTTGTTTGAAAATAGAGCCTACTGCTGGTGCTTTCCCATTCATCAGAAAGGTCTCGGAAAATCCGGGAACAAGACTTAACTCGGCTCTCTTTTTTTCGGTCAAGCTCGATTGGCTAAACGTTACTGGCACACCAGCTTCAGCATAGTGAATGGCGTCCGCTAGAAGGCGGGAGAGCGGCATCTTCCCTCTAAGACCTTGTTGCGAGAGTTTATGAGCGGCGCCCCAACCAGAAATAGTGCCAGCTACCGTATTGGCTGCAATGGCACCCCGAAAAGGAATCGCGTTGGTGACTCCGCGTTCTGCATACCAACGCTTGCTTGCTAAACCAGCTGCCGCACCACAGGCATCGATGCCACCCATGGCTTTACCTGGAGAGTGAATCACCCAGAAAGAGTCACCGCCAATGGAGTTCATGTGGGGGTATACGACGGCAATGGTCGCTGCTGCTGCCACCATTGCTTCTAAGGCATTTCCACCTTCTCTCAGTACCGCCAAAGCAGATTCAGATGCCAGTGAGTGTGGCGCTACCGCCATCCCTCGAATACCCCATTTTTGTTGCATTACTAAAACCCCTTTGACCGCGATCTCAATCTATATTGTTATTTATTCTCTCGTAACTGACGTTCAATGTCAGAGCTGGAGTCTACCGTAGTCTCATTTTGCTCTACACCGGCCAATGGATCGACAGATGGGCCGCTGGCATCAAATACAGCGGCAGGTTTATCAATAAAGTAAGTAACCGTTTCTGGGATAAAGATGATGATGGCAACCAAGATCAGCTGCAGGCCCACCCAAGGAAGGGCCCCATAGTAAATATCAGAGCTCTTTAGTGATTTTGGTGCTACCCCTCGCAAATAAAACAAGGCAAAACCAAATGGGGGATGCATGAATGAAGTTTGCATATTGGCCCCCAAAAGCACGCCAAACCAAATGAGGTCAATACCGAGCTTTTGAGCAACTGGCGCTAACAATGGAATGATGATGAAGGCGATCTCAAAGTAATCTAAGAAAAAAGCTAAGAAGAAAACAAATAAGTTCACCGCAATCAAGAAACCCACTTGCCCACCTGGCAGACCCGACAGAAGATTTTCAATCCAAAGATCGCCATCCACACCCCTAAAAGCAAGGCCAAATACGGTAGAGCCGATCAGAATAAAAATGACCATGGCATTGATGCGCATGGTGGAAGTCATGGCTTCCCAAACTAATGGCCTGTGAAGACGTTTGTTCATTGCTGCCAGAATTAAAGCGCCAACAGAACCCATTGCGCCACCTTCTGTTGGTGTAGCAAGACCCATCAAGATGGTGCCAAGCACTAAGAAGATGAGTGCGATAGATGGAACAATACCCCACAGAATGCGTTTGAATAATTTCCAGTCAATTTTAGGACGAGCCTCTGGTGGCAGAGCTGGTACATCTTGCGGTCTAAATATCGATAGGAAGAAAATAAATAAACAAAAGAGCAGCACTTGAATAATCGATGGCCCGATAGCACCGGCATACATATCTCCAACCGATTTACCTAATTGGTCAGCAAGCACAATTAAAACTAGTGATGGTGGAATGAGTTGGGTAATAGTTCCAGACGCTGCAATAACCCCAGTGGCTACGCGCGGGTTATATCCATAGCGCAACATAATTGGTAAGGAGATGAGTCCCATCGCAATGACTGAAGCCGCGACCGTACCCGTGATTGCACCTAGAATGGCGCCCACAATAATGACAGCATAAGCAAGGCCGCCACGTACTGGACCAAACAGCTGCCCCAATCCCTCAAGCATGTCTTCTGCTAAGCCACACTTTTCAAGAATGGCCCCCATGAAGGTAAAAAAAGGAATGGAAAGTAGCAAGTCGTTCGAGAGAATGCCAAAGACTCTATCCGGTAAGGCTTGCAAAAATGTGGGCTGGAACAGACCCATTTCAATGCCAATGAAAGAAAAGAACAAGCCAACTGCGCCAAGAGAAAATGCCGCTGGATATCCAATTAATAAAAACAGAATGAGACCCCCAAACATAATGGGGGCCATCAGATCATGACTAATCATTGCAAAGGTCTTTCGTACTTAGGATCTATTTCGATCATGCCAATAATGGCTGCGTATCGTTTGATAATTTCAGAGAGGCCCTGAAGGGTGAGCAAGAAAAATCCCAGAGTAATGGCGCCACGCACTGGCCAACGAATGAGACCGCCTGGATTGCTTGAGCTTTCGTTTTGAATTACCGAAGTAATAAAAAATTCCCAAGAGTAATAACCAATGACAATGGTTACCGGTAAGAAGAACAAAATACCACCCCAAAAGTCTAGCCAGAGACGAACGCGATTGGGATACATTGCATAGAGAACATCTACGCGAACGTGTTCATTAAGACGAAACGTAGTGGCAGCGCCGAACATAACCATCCCGGCAAACAAATACCACTGCGCTTCTAACCAGCCATTTGAACTGAGGTTAAAGCCGTAACGGATCAGCGCATTTGCAGTGCTGACCAGTACGGCAATTAATACTAGCCAACTCGCTAATACTCCAAAACGATCATTTAAGCGATCAACGAAAAGGGAGAAAACTAATAATTGTTTTGGCATATCAACTTATCGGTAGGTTCTTATTTGACTGGGTTCGTCAACATAAAGCTCATGAGCGTCTGTTCTGCTACTTTGTTCCACAGCATTTGGTCGTTGCGGAATTTCTTCCAAGGCTCATAAATTTTCTTGAAGGATGGATTCTTAGCAGCCTCTTCCTCGTACATATCAAAGGCTGCAGTAGATGCTGCTTTCATGATGTCTGTAGAGTAGGACTGAAGCTTGACGCCATTCTTGATCAGACTTTGCAAGGCAATTGGGTTTTTATAGTCATACTCGGCCATCATGTCGATGTTGCACTCTGCACAAGCCGAGGAAAACGCTTCTTGATATTGCTTCGGTAGTTTCTCCCATTCCTTAATGTTGACGTACATGGAATACATGGAGCAGGCTTCCCACCAACCTGGGTAGTAGTAGTAAGGCGCAATCTTATAGAAACCCAATTTTTCATCGTCATACGGACCAACCCATTCCGCTGCATCGATTACTCCCTTTTCAAGGGCTGGGTAAATATCACCGCCAGCGATTTGCTGCGGGATAGCGCCAAGGCGTGACATGACCTCACCGCCGAGGCCGGCTATACGCATTTTTAGACCTTTGAGGTCTGCTACAGTTTTGACGGGCTTTTTAAACCAACCTCCCATTTGGGTGCCAGTATTGCCAGCTGGAAAAGAGACGATGTTGTAATCACGCAAAAATTCTCGTTGGAGTTTTAAGCCGCCACCCCAATACATCCAGGCATTTTGTTGACGCTGATTCATACCAAAAGGTACGGTGGTATCAAAAGCAAATGTCTTGTTTTTTCCGACAAAGTAATAGCCAGCAGTATGAGTGCATTCCACAGTGCCTTGTTGAACAGCATCTACCGTGCCAAATGCTGGAACAATCTCACCGGCTCCAAAAATTCGAATTTGAAACTTACCATCGGTCAGTGCTGCCACTCGCTTCGAGATATATTCACCTCCACCATAAATTGTGTCTAGGCTTTTAGGAAAGCTAGAGGCGCAGCGCCACTTTACTTCTGGCATGGATTGAGCAATGGCCGGAGCTGCTAGTACACCAGCAGCAGCACCTAATGCAGATTTGCTTAAAAAGTCACGTCTTTTCATTTGTATTGCTCCTTGATGAGTTGTTTGTAGTGATTTGCCAGTACGGCCAGCAAAACATATTAAATCGGGATGCTGGTAGGCGCCTAATTACATTTGCACCTAAATTGGGCTGCTCGTAATATCTTGGTGCAATCGCACCAAATAACAGCAAAATTATTGCAACGCAACAATTGTGTATTTACAGGGAAAACCCTGACTAATTTTGATGGGTAATTACCCTAAGTCCTAGATTTCTTTGATTTTTTTCAAAGCATAATCGATTGGTTGTTTTTTATTCCAATAAACATAATTAGGAGCTACTGATGTCAACATCAACTAAAGCAGCCCCAATGACCGCTGAAGAACGCAAAGTTATTTTTGCTTCCTCATTAGGAACGGTTTTTGAGTGGTACGACTTTTATCTTTACGGTTCATTGGCTGCGATTATGGCCAAGCAGTTTTTCTCAGGCTTAGATGCTGGCTCTGCCTTCATTTTTGCATTATTAGCTTTTGCTGCTGGTTTTATCGTTCGCCCATTCGGCGCTTTGGTATTCGGTCGCTTAGGTGATTTGATTGGTCGTAAGTACACCTTCTTGG
Source organism: Burkholderiaceae bacterium (assembly GCA_947452535.1). Classification (GTDB taxonomy): domain Bacteria; phylum Pseudomonadota; class Gammaproteobacteria; order Burkholderiales; family Burkholderiaceae; genus Polynucleobacter. Next base: position 32,746 of record CANGCM010000015.1, read on the forward strand.
TAACGATCATGCTCATGGGTGGCGCAACCTTCATTGTGGGTTTACTGCCTAACTATGCAACTATCGGTGTTGCCGCTCCAGTCATCTTGATCGCATTGCGTATGCTTCAAGGTTTGGCTTTGGGTGGTGAGTACGGTGGCGCAGCCACATACGTTGCTGAGCATGCTCCTCACGGCAAGCGTGGTGCTTACACAGCTTGGATTCAAACCACAGCTACATTAGGTTTGTTCTTGTCCTTGCTCGTGATTTTATTCACACGTGAATTTACTGGTCCAGACTTTGATGTCTGGGGCTGGCGTGTTCCATTCCTCCTCTCTATTTTATTGTTGGCCGTTTCTGTTTACATCCGTCTGTCGATGAACGAATCCCCAGCTTTCAAGAAGATGAAGGAAGAGGGCAAGCTCTCTAAAGCGCCTTTGACTGAATCATTTGCTCAATGGAAGAACTTGAAGATTGTGATCTTGGCATTGTTTGGTCTGGTTGCAGGTCAAGCGGTGGTTTGGTACACAGGTCAGTTCTATGCCTTGTTCTACCTCACTCAAGTATTGAAGGTAGATCCGAAGACTGCGAACTTATTGATTGCTGCTTCATTGGTAATCGGTACACCATTCTTCGTAATCTTTGGCAGTTTGTCAGATAAGATTGGTCGTAAGGTCATCATCATGGGCGGTTTGTTGTTGGCCGTCATTTTGTACATCCCGAACACGCCAGTTTCCTTGTTTAATGGCTTAACCCACTTTGCTAATCCAGCATTGGAAAAAGCGATGGCAACTGCACCGGCCAGTATTACTACTGATTTGAACGAATGTACTTTCCAGTTCAATCCAACAGGTACTGCGAAGTTCACTAGCTCTTGCGATATTGCAAAGCAGGTGATGGCCTCTAACTCTGCAAGCTATACAACGATTGCTGGCCCAGCCGGCGCAGCTGCTGTTGTGAAGATTGGCGACACAGAGATTGAGGGCTATTCTGCTAAAGGTATGGCTCCAGCTGATGCGAAAGCAAAAGATGCCGAGTTCAAGAAAGCTATTCGTGAAGCATTGAATGCTGCTGGTTACCCAGCTAAGGCTGATCCTGCAGCTATCAACCATGCTGCAGTTCTTGGTATCTTGGTCATTTTAGTGCTTTTGGTAACCATGGTTTATGGCCCAATCGCTGCGATGTTGGTTGAGTTGTTCCCAACTCGCATTCGTTATACCTCGATGTCTTTGCCATACCATATCGGTAACGGTTGGTTCGGCGGCTTAATGCCAACAATCGCTTTTGCTTTGGTTGCGCAAAACGGTAATATTTACTATGGTCTCTGGTATCCAATCATCATCGCTACGGTGACATTAGTAATCGGTGTACTGTTTGTTAAAGAAACTAAAGACGTAGATATCTACGCTAAAGACTAAGCTTTACTAGTCTGTTTGAAAAACTAAACCCGATCACTTAGTGGTCGGGTTTTTTTATTGCCAAAATGAATCTCCGGGATTTAATCCCAAAGGTTTTTTTGCTTACCCCGATTCAAGAGTGTGTCGTTTTGATCGGCTATAGATATTAGTCTTTCACCTGGGATGATCTTGATCTGAGCGCCTGCGGCAAGCGTTCCTGTTTGATTAACGCGTAAGTACCATCCACTAAATCCGGATTGCAACATGGCTTTAGCTGCGCCTTTGTATTCCATCTTGACATTGAACTTAAAGCAAGGTTCGCGTAGCTTAACTACCGTAAATTGAAGATCACCAATCTGAATTTGGTCGCCCACAAAGACTTCGGTTTCTAGTAAACCTTCAATCGTGAAGTTTTCACCGAATGAGCCCAGCGGAAGATCAATTTGCTTTTTTGTTTCTCGAGTTAGAAGCGCATTCCAAAAAGCGTAGTGCTCAACTGGATAGACATAAATCGCTTTCTCAAGTCCGCCATGTACAGACAAGTCTGCTTGTTCATCTCCTGCAACGCCGAGTCGAGTAATTTCAACTGGGGCTGGATGAAGAAGATTGCTAATAGATTCTTTATTGATAGCAGATGCCACTCGTTTGTAGTTTGGGTGGTGCAATCCAAAGAGGGGTATCACTTTTCCGCAAGAGATCGAGAGAAGTCGCATTGCTTATTGTCACGCAGGTAAAAAAATAGAAGAACTATTGGTAGCTTCTTAATAACAAAGCCAGGGACAGTCTTTGGGTCTTGAAAAAACCAAGACCCATTGACGTAGAGCCCTAAGAGCCCATTTGGTGGCCCTGATAGCGTCTTGCATAGGCAAGGCGTGCTTCTGACCAGGCTGCTAATAGTTGATTCATAAATTGAACTAACTTTTTCATGATGTCTTCCTTTCTTGAGGGGTGATCAGTGATGTGTAATTTGCCCTATGGTTAGGGTTTACACCAATACAGTATGCGCTTTAATTGAAAGTAGTGTGTGACTGCTTATTTGACCCTTGATAGTGGTAGCAAGGGGGTGATATGGCGATTGAGGCTTATATTTGCTACAATCACACCTTCGGCGAATTAGCTCAGCTGGTTAGAGCGACGGAATCATAATCCGCAGGTCCGGGGTTCAAATCCCTGATTCGCCACCAAATTTTGGGCTAGAGACTACTCTCTAGCCCATTTCTTTTAGACGGACCCTAATCTGCTCGAATGTTTGCCTTAGCGACAACATTTTTCCAAAGACGTTGTTGTTGGGCAATTAGGGCAGCAAATTCAGCCGGTGACCCACCGCCAATGATGGCATCTTCACTAGCAAATCGTTCTGCTACAGCCGGGGTTCTGAGCGCCTTATAGGCCCCTTCTTGAATTTGCTTAATCACGCTTTCGGGCGTATTTGCAGGTACTAGAATCCCGTACCATTGCACCGATTCAAATCCTTTGTAACCCGATTCCGCAACCGTTGGAAGATTGGGTAGAGATGAAATTCGTTGCGGAGTTCCAGTGGCAATCGCTCGTAATTTTCCGGAGCGAATATATTGAAGTAGTGCGGGAGTTCCGGCCGAGAATACTTGGATTCTGCCTGCTAGTAGATCTGTTAAGGCAGGTCCGGTCCCCTTGTAGGGAATGTGCGCGATATCCATCCCAGTGGTCAGTTTTAAATACTCCATTGCTAGATGCCCAGCACTAGCATTTCCGGCAGATCCATAATTTAATTTACCTGGATTATTTTTTGCATAAGCAACCAAGTCTTTGAGATTCTCTACTGGCAGGTCCGGATGCACTACAAACAGGCTTGGCACCTTAGCTAATAGTGTCACAGGCGCAAAGTCTTTATTAACGTCATATCCTGTATTGCTAAAGATGTAGGGATTAACCGCCATCGATCCAACATGCCCCAAGATCATGGTGTAGCCATCTGGTGCCGATTTAGCAACCTCTAGCATTGCTGGAACGCCGCCTCCACCTGCTTTGTTTTCAAGGATGACGGGATAGGGCAATTGTTTAGATAGCTCTTGACCTACCGTGCGAGCAACAATATCAGACGTCCCGCCGGGAACAAACGGCACAATAAATCGGATGGGTTTTTGTGGCCAAGTAGATTGGGAGAAGCCGGTATTGATAAAGCCTGCCAGGCTAATTGCTAGGGCGCTATGCAGTAAAAGACGACGTTGTTCATCGGCGATATTGTTATTCATGCGATGTCTCTTATTGGTGTGTTTATTTTTGGCAAAATGTTGATTAAGTGATTCACTTTTTTAGCGCCCCATGGTGATTGGATATTTTTAGGAGCGCGCGCTGTATGAGTATATTAGAGGCATAGCCTCATATCGGATGGTGCTGATCAGACTGCAGAAGTTGATAGGTTAAGTTAATGGCTAAATTTTGGAATTTCGTGTTTTTCCAGCTAGGCTGGTTTGCCTGCATTATTGGTGCGGCCAATAATCAGGTTTTATGGCCAGTCATCGGCACCCTTATCTATCTAGCCATTCATAT
>CANGCM010000016.1 GCA_947452535.1 Burkholderiaceae bacterium
CATCATTGGCTTATTTTGCATGGTAGATATACCTGCAAAGCACGCAGTCCAGATTGTGAGCAATGTATCGTTGAACCGCTCTGTAGCTTTAAACAAAAAACGGGTAAGGGAAAAGTTCGTGGCAATATTTAATCCCACTCGCGAAGAAGTGCGTCGCTTTTTCTGCGATACCTGGAAGAAGAAAACCCATAATAATATTCTGACGCCGATGGAGAGTCTTGCTAGCGACTGGATGCTGCAACATCCCGAGTATCACGCAGTACTAGCTGATCCTGAAGTAGCGATTGCCCAAGACTACACACCAGAGCGAGGAGAAACTAATCCTTTCTTGCACCTCTCCATGCATCTATCTATTAGCGAGCAAATCTCGATTAATCAACCGCCAGGCATTAAAGCGGTCTCAGAGAAGCTTGCCCAGAAACTAGGCTCCGAGCACGAAGCACAACACGCCATGATGGAATGCTTGGGACAAGTCATGTGGGAAGCGCAGCGTGAGGGTGAAGCGCTGAGTCCCGAGAAGTATTTGGAGGCTCTCAAAAAATTAGCTTGATAGCAGCGTATTAATCAGGATGACTACCCAGAATCACTGTAGCCTGAGTAGACAGAACGCCACCGTTACCATGCGCCAATGCAACACCACAATTTGGGACCTGTCGCTCGCCACACTCACCGCGCAACTGACGAACGGATTCAATTAACAAAAAGAGGCCATACATACCAGGATGGCAATAAGATAAGCCACCGCCATTTGTATTAACCGGCAGATGTCCGCCTGGAGCAATACCACCGCTTGCCACAAACGCACCACCTTCACCTTTGGCACAAAAACCCAAGTCCTCTAAAAATAAAATAGTGTTGATCGTAAAGGCGTCATACACCATGGCCAAATCAACATCTCGATGGGTAATGCCCGCCATGACATAAGCCTTTGGTCCTGAAATCGCCGCACCACTGACTGTTAAAGCAGGCATTCCAGAAATACCAATATGAGATAAGTCCTCTCCCACACCTAAGATGTAAGTAGGTGCCTTCTTTAAATCCTTTGCGCGCGCAGCGCTGGTCAAAATAATGGCGCCACCACCATCAGTAACCAAACAGCAATCCCGAATGGTGAGGGGTGAGCTCACCATGCGTGCATTAATTACCTCATCGATAGTTAATGGTTTTTTCTCCCAAGCTACTGGGTTCATTAATGCCCATTTCCTGGCGGCTACCGCAACTTCAGCCAATTGCTCGCGTGTGGTGCCGTATTGATACATATGCCTTGCAGCAGCCATGGCATAGGCTGAAGTGGGTAAGAACGGCTTGTATGGTGTCTCGTAAGCGTTATATTCTCGAGGACTAGCAGCGGCACGGCTAACCGATTTCTGGGTACTACCATAAGCAATCAAGGCAACATCACATAAACCATTATTAATGGCAGCCATTGCATGGGTAACGTGAGACATGAACGAAGAACCACCCATCTGGGTATTGTCATGGTAGCGAGGTTTAAGACCTAGATACTCACAAAGACCGAGACTAGAAAAGCGGGCTTGAGTAGTTGCAGTAAAAACACTATCTATATCTTTTAATTGCAAACCACAATCTGCTAGAGCACGATGAGTTGCCTGAGCCATCAAATCATATGGCGAAGTTCCAGGCGCGCAAAGACCTAATTCAGATTCAGCTGCGCCAACAATAGCAACACTGCCACGATGAAGACTGTTTGTCATTACAAACCCTCCTTCGCATGGAAAAAAATAGGATATTTTTTTCCATCATCAAAGGTCATCATTTGTACTTGAACTCGCATACCTATCCGAATATGTTCAGGATCAATACCCTCGACCCTCGACATCATTCGATACCCTTCATCAATATCGATTAAGGCAACGTTGTAGGGCTCTTCATCACGAGAATAAATGACGGTTGTGGAGTACACGGTACCCAATCCCTGGCTCAGCTCCCAGCGTAGCTCGGCACCTGTTATGGGCTCCAAGATACGAGGGTAAAAAATGGCTTTACCACTTGGAGCACGTTGAAAAGCCAGCTGATCTTTCTGACAGTAATCCATATAAACAGCATTGGGGGATGCTTTGGCTAAATCAAACTCACTCAAGATGGGCCTCCATTGATACAAACTATTTTGTTGAATTTTTATTTTGACTAAATTATGCCTCTTACTGTAAATTCCTTCAGATAAATATAGATGAGACAATGCTAAGCAGTCGCAGAGCCGACCTAATCAGGCAAAGAAAGAAAACATGCAAAAAGCGATGTTAGCCACTCCCCTGGAAGTGCTAAATCAGTTTGAAGCACATAACTACACCCTCCCGGCAGCGTTTGACAGTAGATTAAAAACCAATCCTGGAAAAGTCTTTTGCTACTGTGATGGTAAAGAGTTTAGTTGGGCAGAGTTCAGTCGAGATGTTCAAAAAATGCAGGGGCTTTTGGTCAGCAACCACATTAAGGCCGGCGATCGGGTAGGTATTATTGCCAAGAATCATTACACCCACTTATTACTCTTATTTTCCCTGGCAAAGCTCTCCGCCATCCTACTGCCGATCAATCCGGAATTTGGAGTAGCTGAGCTTGGATATATCCTTAAAAACTCAGAGCCAGTAATGTTATTTATTGAGAGCAGTCTTCTTGATAAAGTAACGGCAGCCTGCGAAGAAAAAAGCTTGAGTCCCAAGACTATTTTTCTAGATCAACCGAATGATCCTGATCTTAAAAATACACACCAAAATTTAAAGGATGTATTAAAGGAATTTGAGAATTTCATAGGAGCTGCATCCAGTCCTCAAGCAGAGGACACCTGCGTCATCATCTATACCTCTGGCACTACCGGCTTTCCTAAAGGAGTGATGCATAGTCAGCGTAGCTTCTTACTATGCGGGGAAGCCTATATTGAGCGTCTATATATCCAGACCAATGACCGCATCATGGTAGTTCTTCCTTTGTTTCATATGAACGCTCTATTTTATTCAGTGGCAGGCGCCCTTTGTGCAGGAGCTACCCTGGCACTCATGCCACGCTTTTCCGCATCCCAGTTCTGGCAGCAGGCTGCGCAATCAAAAGCAACAACAGTCAACCTGATTGAGGCGGCATGCAATATCTTAAAACTACGACCTCGCAGTGAGTTTCATCCTGAGCATCAAATTCGCTGTGCTTATGGTGTTCGCAATAGTGCACACCATGTTTTCTTGAACGAATTTCACATCCCTTATTTTGTTAGCGGCTATGGGATGACTGAGATTCCAGGCGTGACTTGTAGTCCATTTGGTGGCATACAAAAACCCGGCACTATGGGGCCCATTGGCAAGCACCCCAATCCCAATCAGATGTGGGCGGAATGTCGAGTGGTTGATGAGGCAGGAAATGACGTATCCATTGGAGCGACCGGCGAGATGATCGTGCGCACCCCAATCATCATGCAGGGCTACTTTCGCGACCCTGAGCAAACCAAAGCCAGCTTTAGGGATGGCTGGTTTCTGACCGGTGATTTAGTGAGCAAGGATGAAGATGGATACTATACTTTTATCTCGCGCAAAAAAGACATCATTAGGCGCCGTGGCGAGAATATTTCCGGTGCTGAATTAGATCGAGTAATAGGAAATCATCCCGATGTCGCTGAGGTTGCAACGATTGCTGTCCCAGCAGAGCTCGGAGAAGATGAAATCTTAGCGGCCATCGTATTAAAAGAGAACACCCAGCCAAGCGCCCAAGAAATACAAGCTTGGTGTGCAAAACATCTCTCAGCCATGAAAGTACCACGCTATATCGCCTTTATTGATGAGCTACCTTATACACCTACGCAGAAAATATCTAAGGCGATATTACGAGCAGATAAAAGTTTGATTTCTAAAGCGGTTGACTTGCTAAAAAACAATCCAAAGAATCATCAATCGGGTCAATCCTAGCCTGAAGCATTAGACTATGGTTTAGCAACAATCTTAAATATAGATATTGTCAGCGGAAAATTATGAATTTCTCTTATCAAAAATTGAGCCTTGGCCTCCTTTTACTATTTACCCTGGGCTCAGGATTTGCAGCTCAACCCTACCCTAATAGACCTATCCGTATCATCGTTCCATTTGCGGCAGGAGGGGGTGGAGATTTTCTGGTGCGCGCTTGGTCTGAAAAATTTTCCGAAGCATTAAAGCAACCCGTCATCATTGAAAACCGTGGGGGCGGCAACACCACCGTTGGCACTGAAGCTGTCGCAAGGTCGGCGCCTGACGGCTACACCTTATTATTTGTCAGCACTAGCCTATCAACCAACCCTACTCTCATGGCTAGCCTGCCCTATAAGACGCCTGATGATTTCGCACCCATTTCTCTGGTTCTTTCTTACCCATTTGGATTGGCAGCACGAAGCACTCTTCCAGAAAATACCATTGGTGAGATTGTCGAGTTTGCGAAGAAGAATCCAGGAAAAATTACCATTGCTAACTCAGGCGATGGTTCAGCCTCACACTTATCCGCCCTCATGCTGGAGGATGCCACTGGAACGGATATGACGACAATCGCTTACCGTGGTGCCGGTCCGGCCATTACTGATGTTGCAGCCGGACATGTGGATCTGACCTTTACTGGAATGTCTCAGATCAAACCTTTTCTAGACAATAAACGGGTGAAGTTAATAGCATCCTCTGGTTCTAAGCGGCTATATTCAAATCCAGATCTGAAAACAATTTCTGAGCAAGGTATCAAAGATTACAATTCGTTTGTTTGGTGGGGCCTGCTCGCTCCCGCTGGAACCCCAAAAGAGGTTGTAGACAAAATTTATCAAGCCCTCAAAATTAGCATTGCTTCACCAGAAGTAGTTAAGCGCATTAGCTCGATTGATGGCGAGATAAAACTTTCCAGCCCACAGGAGTTTGATCAATTTTTACGCGATGAAGTTGCTCGCTATAAAAAGCTGCTAACAAAAAAGAAGTCTGCAAATACCCCTTAAGCATTCATATCCCAACTATTTAATAAATTAAAAATGACTATTCAGAAATTATCCCTAGACCAATTAATGCACGCACGCTATGGCAAGAGCATGCCGCTAGCTTTCGATTTGAATGAAACGCTAGAAACTATTTTTCAGCACCGCTCTATTCGCACCTATTGCGATAAACCGCTTCCAAAAGACACGCTTGAACTACTCATTGCAGCTGGGCAATCAGCCTCGAACTCATCTAACCTACAAAGTTGGAGCTTGGTCGCCGTTGAAGATGCGGATCGTAAAGACCGCCTCTCCAAACTATCCGGTAATCAAGAGCATATCCGCAAGTGTCCATTATTTTTAGTATGGCTAGCCGATCTCTCTCGCCTAGAAGCGCTAGGCGAAAAAAGAGAGTTGCCTTATGAGGGGTTAAATTATCTAGAGCTATTGTCCGTAGGTATGATTGATGCGGCACTGGCCTCACAAAATGCTGCACTAGCGGCTGAATCGATTGGCTTAAGTATTGTTTACATCGGCGGTATCCGAAATAATCCAGAGGCTGTTGCAAAAGAGCTCAATCTGCCTCCAAGAGTATTCCCTGTATTTGGAATGTGTATAGGCTACTGTGACCCTGAAAAAACCAGCTCCATTAAGCCAAGACTACCCCAAGCTGCTATTGCGCATCGCGAGCAATATAACGCTCCTCAATCTATTGAAGCGGTAGAGGAATACGTAAAAGAAATGAATGCTTTTTACGAAAAAAATAATATGAAAACTAATGGGGACTGGGTGCAACATAGCCTTCACCGAATCCGTGGGCCAGAATCATTAAACGGCAGAGAGCACATGAAAGAATGGCTCAAAAAACTTGGGTTTCAAGCAAAGTAAAGCGTTTAACTATCAAATCGTGGGTAATTGGAGACTTCGGCATTTAATAAACGTACCATCGCCGGCCACTCCAATACCCCATAGGGACGACGCGTGCCAGGCTGGTACAAGTGCGAGGTTTTCTCCAAAACCTCTTTAGAGGGAATAAGTAAATCCACTCGAGCATTTAAAGCATCGACCTGAGCATTACAAGAAAGCTCCAATTGATACATCGTATTAAAAGCTTGCTGAATTGTTGCGCCACAAGTCAACAAGCCGTGGTTACGCAAAATCATTGCATCATGCGGGCCAAGGTCGCGGACCAACCGAACCCTCTCCTCTAAATCAATAGATGGGCCTTCATAATCGTGATAGCCAAGATGTCCCACAAAACGCATTGAGGTTTGGGTTAGGGGTAACAAACCCTCTTTCATGCTGGCAACTGCCATGCCTGCCCTGGTATGGGTATGAATAACGCAATTCACATCTTCACGAGCCCCGTGAATGGCCCCGTGAATAACATATCCGGACTTGTTTATTCCATAGTCAGTATCGGGTTTAGAAAGAATATTTCCCTCTAAGTCAATCTTTACCAGGCTAGATGCGGTGATCTCCTTATAAAGGAGGCCGTATAAATTAATCAGTAAATGCTCGGTGTTGGGAATTTTGGCCGTAATGTGGTTATAAATAAGATCGGTCATGCCATATAAATCAATTAAGCGGTAGCAGGCAGCCAAATCAACCCGAGTTTGCCACTCCTCAGGGCTCACTGAATCCTTTACTGATTTGAAGCCTGTCTCGTAATTCATTGCCCATCCTTTTGTGAAATTAGCAGAGTTTGATTTTTTGTTAGAGTATTCTAATTGGAAATTTTATAACTGATTCTAACTAGCAAACCTAGCCATTAACGATGAAGATTTACATCCTAGACGCATTTCACCCAGCTGGCATTGAATTAGCCAAAAAACATGCGGAGGTTGTTTGCTGGCCCGATCCCGCAATTTCAAATTGGCCCGAAGAAGCTGATGGCATTATGGTTCGCATGACCCCAGTTTCAGGGGATCAGATTCGCCAGGCCAAAAAACTCAAGGTCATCTGCAAACAAGGTGTAGGGTTCGAGACGATTGATGTTGCAACTGCACATGAACGGGGAATTCCGGTTTGCCGCACCCCAGGAATTAATAGCGAGGCAGTTGCTGAAATGGCGCTGGCATTATCTCTCGATGTTGCTCGCCGGACTTCACGTTTCGACAGAATGTTGCGGCGCGGAGACAAAATTGTGCGACCTCAACACCTTGGCATAGAGATGCATGGCAAGACTATTGGCATCGTTGGCATGGGGAACATCGGCCGCAATATTGCCAAAAAATGGATTGGTGCTTTTGATGCCAAAATTCTTGCTCTAGATCCCAATGCGCCTCCCGATCGATGGGCCGATATCCCTCACGAACGCTGCCCCAACCTGAGCGAACTTCTTCCTCAGGTGGATCTATTATCCTTACACATGCCCATGCGCGAATCGAATCGTCATTTTATTGGCGCAAAAGAAATCGCTCTCATGAAACGAAATGCTATTTTAATTAATGTCTCTCGAGGGGGTTTAATTGATGAAACTGCATTATTTGAATCCTTGCAAAAAGGACATCTATTCGGCGCAGGACTTGATGTCTTCGAAGTGGAGCCCCCGCCGCCCAATTACCCTCTACTCTCTCTTGAAAACGTGGTTGCAACACCCCATGCCGCAGGAGGAACAGAGGAGACGCAAGAACGTAGTGCACTCCAAGTAGCTCAACAAGTCATTGATGTTCTGGCAGGAAAACCACCAACAAATCCAGTGATGTAAAGCGGCTTTAACTTTTTTCTAAACTCCATTAGCTAGTGATAATTAAGACCATGAGACTAAAAAAATTATTCAAAAAAATTCTGATCCTCGGCTTGTTTTTTCCCTGCATCTGGGTATGTAGCGCATCTGCAGCAGTATTACCCAAAAAGATTCGAATTATTGTTGGCTTCGCGCCAGGTGGAAGCAATGACATTGTTGCGCGCACATTGGCTCAAGAACTCACCGCACGCCTTAATCGTCCCGTCATTGTTGAAAATAAGCCAGGTGCTGGAGGCACCCTCGGCGCAGATCTGGCGGCACAGTCTGATCCTGATGGCAGTACACTTCTGCTGGTGTCATCAACATTTACGATGAACTCATCCATTATGAAGCTCAATTACGATCCGAACAAATCGTTTGTACCGGTTGCCATGCTAGGTATGGGTCCTAGTGTGATTGCGGTTAATAGTAACTTTCCCGCCAATACGATTGGGGAATTTATTGATTACTCAAAAAGAAATCCTGGAAAAGTGAATTTTGGATCAGCCGGCGTTGCCAGCTTTCAACACTTTGCCCTTGAACTCCTTAAATCACGCTCGGGCGCCAACTTTGATATCGTCCACTATAAAGGTGGTGGCCCAGCCTTAGTAGATTTGGCCGCAGGGCATATTCAAGGCTCCATTGGGAGCTTCATTCAAATGCAAAGCTTCTTAAGTAACGGGCAAATTAAACTACTTGCTGTGGCGGGACCAAAACGAATCAGTATTATTCCTAAAGTACCCACCTTAATAGAATCCGGCATCGATGTTGATGCCAGCAATTGGTGGGGAATGCTTGCGCCTGTCGGCACGCCGTCGGATATCGTCAACCAGCTCCATCAAGCCATCAATGCCTCTCTCACCTCGCCGGATATTAAAAAACGATTTGATGGCGAGGGTGCGGAAACTATGCCAATGACACGGGATAGTTTCAAAAAATTCATGGTTGATGAAACTAATAAATGGGCTAAAGTTGCTCGAGAGACTGGCATCAAAGCAGAATAAGATGACTATCCAAATCTCTCCTATTTCGCCTAGTTTTGGCGTCCAAATTTCTGCCATAGATCTGAAAAAAGACTTGGATGAAAGTACCCATACACAATTGAGGGCATTACTCAGTGAGTATGCTGTCCTGGTATTTCCAAATCAATTCTTAGGGCCTGCGGAGCTGATGAAAGCGGGGGAAATATTTGGCACGCTGATGCCACAGCAACTCCAAAAATATATCCTCCCAGATTTCCCCTTAGTTGGGTGTAATTCCACCAAAGACCTCCCAATCAAGAATGGAAAACTTCAGGTTCGCGGGGAAAATTACCATACCGACCATTCCAATTCACTTTGCCCACCTAGAGCTACAGCACTTTCAGCGGTAAAAATTCCTAGCTCGGGAGGGGATACACAATTCGTAGACGTCCGCCAAGCATTTGATGACCTACCATCCAAGCTTCAAGAAAAAATTGTTCATTTACATTCACTGCATGTGCATGAGAGTAGCCGAAGCCCGCGCACGTTTACTAAACTGAGCGAAGAAGATCTAGCTAAGATTCCGAATGTGATTCAACCATTAGTCATTCGTCATCCGCATAGTAAGCGGCCAGCACTCTATCTCAATACGGGCCGCATGGAGGGTATTGAAGAGATGAATAAGGATGAGGGCTTTGCCCTCATCAACTCACTGTACGAGCATTCAATCCAGAGTAAATTTGAATATCGTCATCGCTGGTCTGAGGGCGATTTTGTCATTTGGGACAATCGTAGCGTGATGCACCAAGCGAACGCAGACTACAACCCAGAGGAATTTCGCTATCTATACCGCATCATGATCGAAGGAGATCAATTGGAAGCATTCTTCCCCTAATTCAAAGCGAGTTAATTAACCCGCTTTTAATAACAGGCCTCCATCTACTGGAATAAGTACGCCAGTAACGTAATTGGACTCATCCGAAGCCAAAAAGACTGCAGTATTTGCAACATCCCAGGCGCTGCCCATTCTCTTCATTGGCACCAAAATTTCTCTCTCGGCACGAATGATATCGCGCGCTACTCCGCGCTCAGTTGCCCTTCGCTCGATTGCCATAGGCGTATCTATCAGTCCCGGCAAAATTGCATTTGCGCGCACACCATGAGGTGCATTCTCCATGGCAATGTGCTGAGTCATCGTATTAATTGCGCCCTTACTTGTCTTATAGGTAATCGTTGGACGCGCAGCAAAGGATGATGTGGAAGAGATATTGATAATACTTCCCGATTTCTGAGCAATCATCTGGGGTAATACAGCTTTACAAGTCATAAACATGCCTTTGAGATTCATATCCATGATCTCATCCCACATCTGTGCATCCATCTCTATTGTTTTGCGATCACCTCTTGATCTCCCAACGTTGTAATGTAGGACATCGATTCTGCCGTAGCGATCTACAGCAGCTTTTGCTAGCGCCCGACAATCTTCTTCCTGAGTAATATCGGCAATCAATATAGAGGCTTGCCCACCAAACTCCTTTACAGACTCATAAGTATCATTTACCCAGGCCTCATTAATATCAACCAAGAGCAAGGTAGCGCCCTCCTGCGCAAAACGAATTGCAGTTGCCTTGCCATTACCCGGGGTCTCTCCCGGCTGTTGACCTGCCCCTACGATAATAGCTACCTTACCTTCAAGCCTTCTTTTTACATTACCTGATTTCATATTCTTCATTCAAATGTTAGATGGTGACTTTCGCCTGATTCACTACTTTTCCCCAGCGCTCCTCATCAAGCTTAATCTGACGCGTGAGGTCTTGAGGGGCGCCAATTGCAACTGTTAAGCCCTCACCCTCAATTCGACTCTTAAACTCTTCTGTATTGACTGCAGTGCGGGCTGCAGCATTCAATTGCTTCACAATATCTGGAGGCGTACCCCCTGTAGCAAACAAGGCATACCAGACATCCGCTTCAAATCCCGGCACGCCAGACTCGGCAATAGTTGGTATTTTTGGCCAAACGGGTGAACGGGTAGAGGAAGTTACTGCAACACCATTCATCTTCCCCGAGTCAATAAATTTTCCCACACCAGCTGCAGTTGCGAATACAAAATCGATCTGGCCACCCATTAGATCAACATAAGCCGGGCCAGCCCCCTTGTAGGGAATGTGTGTGATATCTACTTTAGCCATTAATTTGAAAAGCTCAGCAGTTAAGTGGACAGCGCTACCATTGCCGGAGGATCCGTAAGTTAACTTACCTGGATTAGCCTTAGCCGCAGCAATAATATCTTTCACGGTTTTATAAGGACTGCCGGGTTTTGTCACTAAGATATTGGGGCCCTTACAAATGAGCGCAATATCAGCAAACGATTTTTCAGTGTTGTATGGAAGATTCTTGATTAGAGTACTGTTAATAGAATGTGCTGAGGTTGTTAAGAGCAAGGTATATCCGTCGGAAGCCGCCTTAGCGACATAATCCGATCCGATTACAGTTCCCCCACCCGGTTTGTTTTCATAAATGATGCTCTGACCCAGAATTTGCGACATAGCCGTTGCCAAATTACGCCCTACTAGATCAGTCCCACCTCCAGGAGTCCATGGAGAAATCATTTTGATAGGTCGGTTAGGATAAGCCTGTGCAGCGGCGGGTGAACTCAACATCAATAAGCTAGGCGCACTTAGCCCTGCTAAGGAAGCGGCTCCAAGCTTGCACCACTGGCGACGCGTGATGTCATTATTTTTCTTCAAGATGTCTCCTCCTTAAATCTCAAGCAACATTAAACATCGTTTTTCTGACGTTCGTGAAATACGGCCTCACTCGACGAGCCTTCATATCAGTGCCCCACATGTAAGGCATTTAATAGTCTAGAGACCATATTGTATGCAGCAATAGTGGCCACTAACTCGAGTCTTTGCGTGTCATTAAAAAAGGGTTTTATCCTATCAAACAATTCGTCTGGAACTTGGATCTCTTTAGTCATTACATCCGTTAAGCTTAGTATGAGCGACTCTTGCTCATCAAAGATATCGGGGAGTTTGGCCTGCCGAATCGCCGTAATTTTTTCGGGACTTACGCCCGCTTTTATAGCGTGGGGTTCATGGGAATCAAATTCATAATCAGCTCGATTCAAAATAGCTACGCGCAAGATGATCATTTCCCTGATAGCCGGCGACAATGAATTGCGATTACGGATCGCTGTCAGTAATGCCTCCCAGCCCTGAGCTATTTCTGGGGCATTCAAGAGGGTCTGATATAAAGGCGAAATACGACCACGCTCTTCTACTATTCTTTTTTCTATCTCCGCTAGTTTAGGATTGCTACCGGGAACTACTGGATTAATTCGAGTATTTATCACTTTTTATTCCGCTGTAATTTTCTTGGCTTTAATTAACTGAGACCACTTCGCAATATCTTTCTTCAAAATATTACCCAGCTCTTCAGGACTTGAACCCACAGGCTCACTACCAGACTGAGTGAGCTTTGAATTTAAAGGCTCTTGCTTCACTACTTTTTTAAACGCCATACTGAGGCGCTCAATATCTGCCTTAGGAGTAGCGGTCTTAACAAAAGTAGCATACCAATTATTGGTGTCTACGCCTTTGATACCCATCTCATTGAACGTTTTGACATCAGGAATGGCGCTATTACGCTTATCAGCAGCAAGCCCAACTGGTTTCAATTTCCCGCTCTTAATATAGCCAATTAAACCGGGAATATCGCCAAAGAATCCATCTACATGCCCAGCCATGACATCGGTAATTGCTGGGGCAGCACCCTTGTATGGGACATGTAATATTTTGATACCTGCTGAGTCATTCAATTGCTCTAGGGCCAAATGGGGCACGCTACCTGTTCCAGAAGATCCCATGGATAAACTCTTACCTTTAGCTAGGGCAACAAAATCAGCGGCATTACTAGCGGGACTGGCAGGATTGACAACCAATACCTCCACATTATTTGCGACCAAAGATACGGGGGCTAGATCCTTAAGGGGGTTATAGGATAGCTTTTCGTAAAGCCCAGGATTAATTGCAACCGCTCCAGCGCTAGTAAACCAAATCGTTTTGCCGTCTGCTGGATTTGCAGCCAAGTACTCCGCAGCCACAGCACCATTACCACCTGGTTTATTTTCTACAACGATTTGCATATTAAGCTCTTGTCCCAAAGGCTCTACTAGTAATCGAGCCATTGAATCTACCGGTCCACCAGGAGGAAAGGCTACTATCATTTTGATGACGTTTGACTGAGCAACCGCAGTGCCCGCAAAAGAAAAAATGAAGCTTACGAGGATAGCTTTAAGGATCTTCATGATTAATCACACCTTACCGACATACCGCCGTCGACAACAATTTCAGTACCAGTAATAAAACGAGACTCGTCAGAGGCCAAAAATAATGCTGCATTAGCGGTATCCCGGCCATCCCCCATAAAGGGCAAGGGAATACGAGACTGCCGCTGCTTCAATAGTAATTCAACATCCCCGCCAACCCGTTGCTTAGCCAGTCGAGTTTCTACCATCGGGGTATGAAGCTGTCCAGGCACGATGGTATTCACTCGAATACTTTGCTTTGCATACTGAACTGCCAATACTTTGGAGAATTGAATCACGCCTGCCTTTGTAGCTGCATAGGCAATCTGCGCTGAACCCGTCCAACGAGTACCGGAAGTAGAGGCAAAATTAATAATCGAACCTTTTTCTCGCTTGATCATTTCAGGCAAGGCGTATTTACAAGTCAGAAAGACACTTTTGAGATTGAAATCTACTTGAGCATCCCAGACCTCCTCAGTCATTTCGACTGGCCCCCCTTTAGCAGAACCTCCTACAACATTTACCAAAATATCAATGCCCCCAAATTTCTGAACACAAGCCTGTATGGCTTCTTCGATAGCGCTAGCTTGAAAGATATCTAGCTTTGATGTCGTAATATTTTTAGCGGCATCTCCTGCCAGACTAAGCGTTTCATCCAAATTAGTCAGATTAATATCGGTAGCAAATACTTTTGCCCCCTCTTGCGCAAATCGAACAGCCGCAGCACGTCCATTTCCCCAACCAGGGCCAACGGATCCCGCTCCAGTAATAAAGGCAATCTTTCCCTCTAATCTTCCAGCCATTTGCTCTATCTCCATTTAATAATTAAAAACGATAAAATTTTTCAGGGTTACTGACCATTAACTTCGCTACTTTTTCTGCGGTAGTGGCAATTCTAGGAATGAGATCCACTAAATTACCATCATCAGGAATATGGTGGTGATTGGGGTGAGGCCAATCTGTTCCCCATACGCATTTATCAGTAAATTCATCGACCAGTATTTGGGCAAGAGCTACACCATCTTCATAGGGGTGGCTTTTAGAGATTCGGTCTACTCCGCTTACCTTGACATAAAAGCGTGGGTCATCCAGAAGTTTCAAGAGCCCCTGAAAATCAGCATGATGAGACCCTAAAGCAGCGTCCACTCGCCCAATATGATCAATCATGACAGGTACGGCTGACTGCTTTAAGAGTGGGGTCAAAGAATGCACTAAGTCACTTGAAAAATGCACCTGTAAGTGCCATCCAAATGGCTCCATTCTTTTAGTCAACGCAAGGATATCTTCCATCGAATCACTATTCTGAAGATGTGCCATGAAATTAAACCGAATGCCCCGAAAGCCCTGCTGGTCCATTTCTGCAATTTGTGCACTAGTCGTTTTTGCGGATGCCAACGCTACCCCAAGATAACGACCCTGACGTGCCTGCATGGCATCAAGTACAACGGAGTTATCAAAGCCATGCAATGCAGTTTGGACAATAACGCAACGCTGAATCCCCAAAAAATCATGTAATGCAAATAAATCCTCTTTGCCAGCATCTACTGGTGTCCAAGTTCGATCTTGAATATAGGGAAATTTCTGCGAGGGACCAAAGATATGGCAATGCGCATCACATGCATTCGGCGGCAATGTAAATGCCGGCTTTTTGGGATTAATGAGGAAGGTCTGCTTTAAGCTCGTCATATCTATAGCTTACTGGCCCTTTATTTGCCTGTTAACAAAATAATGAGTGGATCCAAATCAGAAAGATCCTCCATCCTATCAACCAACTCAATCATTTCATCGATTTGAGAATCTCGAAGTATTCCAGATACTACATTCCTGAATTTAAATTGAACATCACTCTTGGAAAGGGGATTTTCAGGACTGCCCCTTCTGTCTAAAATCTCCTGAGAATAGACTTCACCCATAGTTGTTGTTACCTTGACCCTTGAAGCATGTCTATAGGCAACGCCCATATTCTCAATATCTGGATCAATATGTGCGTTAACCTTCTTCATGAATGCTAGCAACTTAGGGTCAGTTAACTTAGCCTCTGAATATTGCTCTGTAAATAAAACACCATCAAATGCTACGCTTGCCATATTGAAATATAGGTTCATTTGAGCGGCGGTAACGCCCTGGGCCTTATATTCCCAGGCGCAATGGGTAAAAGTCATTGGGCTTAGCCCAACATCAATCTTAGCAATATCTTCAGGCTTTAATTGATTGCTACTCATGATTTGCAGTAATGCATCCAAAGAGGAGTGAATACTGGTTACACAAGCATAAGGCTTGAAGCCCACTTGACCAGCTTCCCACACCTTTCCCAACTCCGATAGTAGACGCTCTGGTTTTGGCGAAGATGAGTAAGTTGTTAGGTAGCCACCATAACTAGCTTCAAGAACATTTGAAATTCCAGTCAGCCCTTTCTGCGCTAAAAAAGCAGAATATATTCCGCTCTGAGCAGCCCCTCCAGAATGGAAGCGCTTAACCATCGCCCCCTCTTGGGCGGCCATCAAACCACCTGCCTGTGAACCTGCTATTCCCAAGCAATCAAGCATCAGCTTAGGATTTAAATTGAGCATGCGACCCGCTGCTGCTGCACCCACAAAAACTCCCGATGTTCCCTGAGGATGAAAGCCATCAAAGAAAAGCTGAATAGACGCTGCATTACCTACGCGAGTACCAACCTCATATCCGCAAACCATTGCAGTGAGAAAATCCTTTCCAGAAACCTTCCCTAACTTTTCAACCAAAGCAAAAAGAACTGGAATGGCAATAGACCCAGGGTGCAAGATAGATTCTTTATGCATATCATCAAACTCGAATGCATGGCCAGCAGTACCATTTACTAAGGCAGCATTTCCGACCGAGGTTTTATGTGAGGTGCCGAAAATAGAAGCTATAGGGCTTGCACCCTCATCCATCACCATAGCTTCAACGGATTTCGTCCAAGGTAAAGTAACGCCATGCAAACAGCAGCCAATGCTATCTAACACACACATTTTCATGCGATCCACTACATGTTTAGGAATATCGTCATACTGCAAATGACTCGCAAAATCTGCCAGGATTTTGCTTGCGTCTTGAACTAGGGGTGGATTTTCTGTGCTCATAATCTCTTAAACTTACTTGGTTAGAATTTTGTAATTTACTGATGACTACTCAATTGAAATATTAGCCTCTCGCGCAAGAGCGCCAATTCTCACAGTCTCATCTTTTACTAATTTCTCGAATTGAGCAGTATTAATTGTTGACGGCTCAAATTCAAGTTCATTCATACGATCTCTAACACCCTTATTTTTTAGAGCCACAGAAACTTGATCTGCCAACTTGCTCACAATCTCTTTCGGAAGATTTGCGGGCCCCCATAGTCCATACCAAGAATTCATTTCAAATCCAGGAAGCCCGCTTTCCGAAACAGTGG
This sequence comes from Burkholderiaceae bacterium, assembly GCA_947452535.1. Taxonomy (GTDB): domain Bacteria; phylum Pseudomonadota; class Gammaproteobacteria; order Burkholderiales; family Burkholderiaceae; genus Polynucleobacter. The sequence goes on from CANGCM010000016.1 coordinate 16,330, forward strand.
CAACATTAGGATAGGCAGTCATTTTCTTATCACTAGTAAATGCAAGCACTTTCAAGTGTCCACTTTTAATAAAGCTGGTAACGCCTGGCAAGGGAGATATAGCAGCGCTAACATGTCCGCCCATCACGTCAGTCAGCTGAGGGACGGCCCCCTTATAAGCAATGATCTCCATATTCAGCTTTAATGCCCTGTTAAGCATCTCTTCGGATAAATGGCTAGCAGTTCCGAGCCCCGAAGTAGCCCAAGTATATTTACTAGGACTTTTTTTCACCAACGCTACAAATTCTTTAAAGTTGTTTGCCTCAAACTTAGGGTATGTCACCACTGCTAATGGCACATATCCGATCTGCGCTATCGAGGTGAAGTCTTTCTCTGCGTCATACGTTTTCTTTTTTACTACTTGAGGCATGTAAACCTGACTAGATGCGTGACACAGCAAAGTGTAGCCGTCAGCTGGAGCGCGCATTACCTCTACAGACCCAATCATGCCTGATGCGCCAGGCTTATTTTCAACTACCACTGACTGACCTAACTGTTTTTGCAGTTGATCTGTAATCAATCTACAAGTGTTATCCACCGACCCCCCAGGCGTATACGGAACGATTACTTTAATAGGTCTATTGGGGTAGGCTTGCGCAAGAAGAGTTCCCGCAAAACATTGCAATCCTAAAAAAACAACTGCGACACACTGTATTTTCATTTTTTGACCCATACCCAATAGGTGAAACATTCATCAATCCAACTATACGGAATGATTAATCCGGCATTGCTCCAGACTTCTTGATGACAGCAGTCCATTTTTTAGTTTCTGACTGAATTAATTTTGAATATTCTGCGCCATTACCCAAGACCGGAACGGCACCTTCAGCAACCAATTTAGATTGGAATTCAGCACCACCGCCAATTTTTAATATTTGCCCAGTCAATTCCTTTGCCATCACTGACGAAATCTTGTTTGAAGAAAGCACCCCGTAAGAAACAGAGCTATCAAAGTTCATGAGGGATTTAATATTCGACTCTATTACCGTTGGCACATCAGGAAATACTGGTAAACGCTTCTTTGAAGTAACAGCAATTGCGCGTAGTTTGCCACTTTGTATCAATGCCATAGCTGGGGGAATCACGCTAAACATAAAATCGAGTTGCCCACCGGCAACATCCACCAATGCAGGGCCAGTTCCCTTATAAGGTATGTGGGACATCTTTACACCCGTTACCTCCTTAAACATTTCACCAGTTAAATGACCGCCAGTACCGTTGCCACTAGAGCCATAATTAAAAGGTACCGTACGCTGGCCTGATAGCTCAATCAAATTTTGAACTGACTTAATTTTGGAATCTTGAGCGACCACCAAGACCAAGGAGGTGGAGGCCAATAAGGCGATGGGCTCCAAATCTCGCGTAGGGTCCATTCCCGTGTTTAATAGCACTGGGTTAATTGAGACAGTGCCAGTATGTCCTAGTAATAATGTAATCTCATCAGCTGGCGCCCTAACTACGAATTCTGTACCAATATTTCCACCGGCACCCGGTTTATTCTCAACTAGCACGGTTTGTTTACGTAACTCACTTAACTCTTTAGCAATCTGCCTTGCGATTACATCATTTCCACCTCCCGGAGCAAATGGAACAATGATTTTGATTGACTTACCTGAGGGAGATTGAGCCCAACTATATTCAGGCAAGGAAGCAGCAAGGGCTGCAAGCATAAAGTTTCTACGTAACATATCTACTCACAATTAATAAAACTATGACGCTCATTTACTTCGCTAAATTATGTTTATAAATTGGATTTGCAAACTCACAAATCGCGTCACACATTGCCTGTGGTTGCTCTGGAGCCATTGAATGACCCGCATTCAAGATGACCTGCTCAGTTACTCGCTCGCCAAGAAAAGGCTTCATGATTTTTGGAACCACTACAGCATCATATTCAGCCTGCAAATCCAAAATAGGGACTGTTTTACCCCCAGAGAAATAGTCATCAATTGGCGTATTGGTCCTAGCGTAGCTTTGCGCTTCATGTGCCTCCTGAAACCAACCATCAAGCCATACACTTGCATCATGTCCCGGAGCAAAAAAAGCTTTTTGCAAGCAAACTAGGCGCTCCTCATCCGATAGAGATGGATTGCCTGCACCATCAATTTCAGCGCGAAGTCGACTATAAGGTTTTTCAGTAGTGCCGGGCAATAACTTCCCAGCAGATGCTGCAGCCATAACCACTGCAAGGACTAGATCAGGACGATTCGCGGCCAACATTCTGGCTGGTTGACTCCCCCATGCATGGCCCACAACCACAACAGACCCTGTTTTTTCTTGATCCAATACGGCCGCTACATCACCAGCAAAATCATGCAGTGACAAACTTTCCATAGGGCCCTGACTTCCTCGAATTCCCCTAGGCTCAGGACGTATTACTCGATACCCCTTAGCGACTATTCTTGGGGCTACGTCGTCATAGTCCCGTCCTGATCTTGCTAGAGAGGGCAACATCACAATCACTGGACCAGCGCCCTGATCAAGATATTGAATCGTGATGGATTCTTGCTTGCCGGTCGGTCGGTAAGTAACCGATTTATACGTACTCATTAATGCCCATCCAAATGTCTCATTTGCCTAGAATTCAGTATCAGGCAATTCTGCCACGACTTCTGACTTGTATTCCATCTAGTGGAATTTACTCACCATCTTCCTTGCCCCATCGCAGCAACGTTGTTAATCAGCTTGTGCGCCAGAGTCTTTTACTACTTTTGCCCATTTATTCACTTCATTCACGACATGGGAAGTAAATTGGGCAACGCTACCCCCAGCGGGATCAGACCCTTCCTTGGTCAATACCACACGAAATTCAGGATCGCTCAAAAGTTGGCTCGTTGCCTCATGTAATTTAGCAATAATTTCAGGCGGTGTATTGGCTGGCGCAAATAAGCCTTGCCATGAGTTGATTTCATAATTTGGATAACCCAACTCCATGATAGTTGGTACATCAGGCAATGAGGCTACTCTCGTTTTAGTAGTAACTGCAAGGGCGCGAAGCTTGCCACTTTTGATATAAGGCAACATGCCTGGCACCAAACCAAAATGTGCATCGACTTGGCCTGCCAGCAAATCATTGAGTACGGGCGCATTTCCCTTGTAAGGAATATGCATCATGCTGACTCCCGTCATAGTCTTAAACATTTCGCCCGCTAGATGAGGTGAGGTGCCTGACCCAGAAGATGCGTAATTGATTTTTCCGGGATTAGCTTTGGCATAGGCAATAAATTCTTGCAAGGTCTTGGGGGGTAAGCTAGGATTAATTACCAACACCAAAGGCAGGGAAGATATTTGAATAATTGGCTGCAGATCTTTAATGGTGTCGTAGCTTAGTTTTGGGCGTAATCCAGCATTAATTGCCAAAGAGATAGTGGTGAACAACAGGGTGTAACCATCTGGTGGAGCTTTCGCAACATACCCTACACCGATAGTGGAGCCGCCACCCGGCTTATTTTCAACAACCACTTGCTTGCCCAATGAAGTAGATAGCTTTTGGCCAATGGCGCGAGCCGTCACATCGGTACTACCTCCCGCAACAAAGGGAACAACGATAGAAATCGGCTTATTTGGATAGGGCTGAGAAAATGCAACCAGAGGTATAAAAAGCAATGCATTGAATAGAGCAATGGCTTGCCGCTGAGACAATAATTTCCTGATCAATACCATAATTAACAACTCCCAGATAAGATTAGCGGGTTGCTGCAACTACTGGATTTTCAAGAGTGCCAATTCCCTCAATGGTGATACGCATGACATCGCCAACCTTAGCAAGCAGTGGCGGATTATGGTACATCCCAGGACCAGGAGGCGATCCGGTAGATAAAACATCGCCCGGCTCCAGCGGAAACATTCTCGATAAGCTGGCTATAAATTGCTTTACTGAAAAAAGCATTTCAGATGTGTGAGCAGAACACACCTCAAGATCATTGAGATAAGTCTTTACAGACAGGTTCTGAGGATCTGGAATTTCATCCTTAGTAACTAAATAAGGTCCCATAGGGCAAAAGGTTTCAAAACCCTTGGAGATTAAAAGCAAGCCTTGCGCCTGGAGACAGCGAGCAGAGACATCGTTCATGATCGTATAGCCAGCCACATAATCCAAGGCATTCTCTTCGTCAACATGGTAGGCGCGCTTACCAATAATGACAGTGAGCTCTCCCTCCAAATCAAGCTGCTTAACAATTTTAGGGTAAATAATTGGCTTTTGATGGCCCGTTATAGCCGTGGCATATTTTGAAAAAATATGTGGCATTGGAGGAGTAACGATCTTCTCCTGTCTGGAGGCCCCCTCTTTCCGCAATTCATCTAAATGGCGTAAATAATTTCTCCCTCCCATCATGATCTTGCTGGGATTCAAAACAGGTGAGTGAAGGTCCGCTTGAGCAGTTGGAATTGCTAGGCTAATATCATTTTTCTTAATATAGTTCTCAATGGCTTTTTTAGCCAAGAGCATGGCTGGCTGACCCTGAGTTAAAAAACTCACCATATTTTCTGGCAACTGCTCATCTTTGGAGAGAAATGAATTCAGATGAATAATTCGTCCATCAATCTCTGCGCCAATCAGCATTGCTCCATTTGCTTGATAAGTTACTAGCTTCAAAATAATCTCCTCTATATATTTTATTTATCAATCCAGGCTATTTCAGGATTTCCAAATTAGCATCAGATCAATCACGCTACGACCCTAAAACTATATTAATATTATGGAATTAGTTTAAGGTTTTCATTACCTCAAAGAGATCTTTTTGGCCTTCAAAACCAATTCCTGGACGGTCCGATAGTCGAATCTTTCCATCGCTGACCAGAGCGTCATCTGCAAATCCAGCAAATACCCCGAATACCCCTGGATAAGCCTCACAACCACCCAAGCCAAATCCAGCTACGATTGCTAAGGTCATTTGATTGCCGCCATGTGGAAATACGGAATGCCTTCCCCAGCCACGCTCTTTCATAACAGCTAAAGATTTTGCAAACTGGGTAATGCCATACGACTGCGGCACATCGATTTGAACGATATCTCGATCAGATCTTAGTTTGCCAAACTGCAAAAGATTGCGGATATCTTGTGTTGAGAATAAATTTTCACCTGTGGCAATTGGGGAATCGTAAATTGCTGTCAGCTCATCAAGCAAAGCAAAATCTAATGGGTCAGTTGGCTCTTCTAGCCACTTCAAATGGTAAGGCGCTAATGCCTTGGCGTAGCGCAAGGCAGACTCCCGATTCCATGCAGCATTCGCATCCACCGCCAAGGAGCTTGTGGATCCCATGATATCAATGGCAGCGTCTAAACGCTTTAGGTCTTCATCTAGTGGCGCACCACCCACTTTAATTTTCATTACCCGATATCCCTCATCCAATCGAGAACGAATTTCTGCTTGCAATTCAGGAATGCCTTTTCCAGGGGCATACCACCCTCCGCCCACATAACACGGCACCTCGGTTTGAATCTTACCGTCGTTAAAACGCTCTGCTAGTAGGGCATGTAATGGTTTATCAGCAATTTTGGCAACCGCGTCCCATACGGCAACTTCTATAGTGCCAACAGCAACCGAACGCTCGGTATGGCCACCTGGTTTTTCTCGTTGCATCATGCAAGCTAAGATTTTGGCTGGGTCAAAATTATTGCCAGCCTCATCTAACAATGAATCTGGATCAGCCTTCATTAGCCTTGGAATCAGTCGAGAGCGCATTTGTTCACCGCAGGCGTATCGCCCAGTGGAGTTAAATGCATATCCAATAATAGGCTTGCCACCACGCATGACATCTGTATGAACTGCAACTACGGATGTAGTCATTTCACTAAAATCAAATACGGAGTTACGCAAGGTTGATCGCAAGGGAACAGCAACTTCACGAATTTCGGTAATTTTCAAAAAAGCCTCCGGATGCCGTCAAATAATTTTTGAATACTCAGCCTCATATTAGTCGGCCTTTATATTTCCATCTTTAACAATCTTGCTTAAGCGCTGTGTTTCTTTTTGATAGTAAACATAACTCTCAGCCGGCGTGGATAAATTCATTACTTCCCCTCCATCGCTCGCTACCTTCTCTTTAAAAGCACTCGACAGTGTTACCTGTTCTATTGCATTACTCAGCTTATTCAGAATAGGCCTAGGAATGCCGCTTGGCGCCCAAACTGCATACACAATCGACATTTCATAACCCTGTAGATTGCCCGCCTCTCCAATGGTTGGGACGTCAGGCAACAGCTTGGCGCGAATCGATCCTGTAGTGGCCAGGGCAATTAACTTCCCAGACTTCACATGTGGCAGGGCAAGACCAAACGCAGAAAAACTCAGAGGGACTTGTCCGCCCAAGGCATCAGTAATTGCTGGCGCACCACCCTTATAAGGAATATGGGTCATTTTGACACCAGCCTGATTGGTAAATAGAGCTCCCGCCAAATGGCTAGCACTTCCATTGCCAAAACTAGCATAAGCAATAGTATCGGGCTCCTTTTTAGCAAGCGTAATTAACTCGCCAATATTTTTAGCGGGGAATTTGGGATTTGCCACCAAGAGCATAGGGACTGAAGCTACAACAGAAATTGGGGCTATATCTTTATCGGCATAAGGAGTCTTACCGTACATGGTTGGATTAATCGCATGCGAGGTTACCGATTGAAACATCAAGGTATATCCATCTGGAGCTGCCTTTGCAACCGCATCAGCACCGATCATGCCATTAGCGCCGCCACGATTTTCAACTACCACCTGCTGACCTAAGATGGTACTCAGTTGGGTCGCAACAGTTCTACCTAGGGTATCCGCAAAGCCACCTACTGGCCAAGTAATGATGAGCTTAATTGGTCGATTGGGATATACATCAGCTTGGGCCCAGGCTGCAGAATTGATAGTAGCAAGCAAAACAACACTGAAAAATAACTGCGTCAATCTTTTTACTATAGCTGGTTTCATAATGTCCCTCTTTAATTCAGAATTTAATTAATCACTTTTTTATTTTTTAAATCAGCTAACTCTGCTTTACTTAAATTAAGAAACTTGCTCAGAACTTCATCAGTATGTTCACCCAGCAGAGGTGGCGCATGCCTCACAGAATTAGGAGTGCCATGCATTTTTAGTGGGGATGCCAGAGTTCTTAAGCGATCAATTTTTGAATGCTTAACCTCCAAGATCATTTGCTTTGACGCAGTCTGATCGAGAGCTAGGGCTTGTTTCACCGTATTCACGCGGCCAATGGGAATACCATTGGCTCTGCACAACGCAATGAACTCATCGCCGACATAAGACTGTAGTTGCTGCTCAAGCAAACCATCAATGAACGCTCTATTTAAGATGCGTGCCGAGTTTGTTTTTAAGCGCTCATCTTCCGCCCATTCGGGATGGCCTAATAGTTCAGATAACTTAGCAAATTGCTTATCATTTCCAACTGCAAGAGCCACCATACCATCCGAGCAATGATAAGTAGTGTAAGGAACGATGGTCGGATGCCCATTGCCATAACGACCAGCATCTTTTCCGGTGGCCAAATGGCTATTGCCCACATTAGCGAGTAAGGAAATTGCTGTATCAAATAGCGACACCTCAACTGCCTGCCCCTTACCGGTTCGATAGCGAGCTATCAATGCTGCTTGTATAGCATTAGTTGCCATCATGCCGGTTGCTAAATCTACAATAGCGACTCCATATTTCGTGGGCTCACCATCGCTTGGGCCTGCAATGCTCATTAACCCAGATTCAGCCTGCAAAATAAAATCATAGCCAGGCAAATGGGATTGTGGACCCTCGCTACCATAGCCAGTAATTGAACAGCGTACTAAGGTGGGGGCATTTTTTTCAAACCACAATGCATCAAATCCCCATCTCTCTAGAGTTCCGCTTTTGAAGTTCTCAATCAGCACATCAAACTGTGGAATTAACTTTGCGAGAAGCCCCTTACCCTCTGGGCCTGAAAAATCAATTGCAATGCCTTGTTTATTTCGATTGCATCCCAAGAAGTAGGCTGACTCACCCTCTAAAAATGGAGGGCCCCAAGCGCGCGTATCATCGCCACTAGCGGGCGATTCAATCTTAATTACCTCCGCGCCCAAATCACCGAGTAGCTGGCCACACCAAGGGCCAGCTAAAACACGACTGAGATCGAGCACCTTCAATCCTGCCAATGCACCCTCTTGAGGAGGGGCATCAGACTGACCACCTACTTTCATCCCACTACTCACTAGTCGCGCATGTCAGGGGGTGCGTTTAAGTTCTTCCTAAAGCCATCTAAATAGTCCTCTAGAGCAGCCTTATTTTGCAATCTAAATTTCTGGAAGTCTGGTTTACGACCTTCCAAGAATGCATTCATTCCCTCTAAACTTTCCTCGGAGCCCCAAACATGAGCAAGCAATTCCATACCATGCTGCCATGATGCATAGAGCTGATCAGATTCGAAATTCAAACTCTTCTTCGTCATGCGAAGAGTTTGTGAACTATTACTCTTGATAGTTTCGCACCATTCTAGGGTCTCTTTCAATAGATCAGCCTCAGGCACGCACTTATTAATTAAGCCAATTCTCTCAGCCTCTTTAGCCTCAAATCGCTTTGCCAAAAAGATCATTTCGCGTGCAATGCGCTCACCGACAATGCGCGGTAGGTATTGAGTAGCGCCCACAGTAGGACAAGCGCCTACTTTTGCACCGGTTTGACCAAAGACGGATTTTTCTGAACCGATGACCAGATCGCACCACAATGCTAATTCATGACCGCCGCCCACACACCAGCCATTCACCATGGCGATCACAGGAATCGGAATACCACGAATGGCCATCGCCAATCCCAACATACGGTCATTCCACATTGCCCCATTGGTAAAAGTCAGGCGCTTCATCGCATAAAAGTCACCACCTGCTGAAAAAGCCTTATCACCAGCACCAGTAAAGACTACGCAAGCGATTGATGGGTCTTCCCTGGTCAATCTCACTGCATCAATCATTTCGTCAAGCGTTTGCTCTCTAAATGCGTTCAATACCCTTGGGCGATTAATGGTGATCCATGCTACTTGATCTTTCACCTCAAATAGAATGTCTTTGTACGGCTTTTCTGGTTTGATACTCATCACATCTCCATTACTTTTGTTGTCTTACTATTGATATTTGAATAAATTTAGACTGATTTATTTGCTCGGGAAATCATACCTAAAAATACTGACTACGTCGAAAATTTCTTTTGAGATGTTCGGATAAGTTTGTCTAGCACGAGAATCTCAATTTATTAATTAACGACCATGCCAGATTCCTTCACGATTATTGCAGCGGCGGCCATCTCATCGCGAACCATTTGATCAAATTTGTTCGGTGCCATGAGCATCGGCTCTGCACCTAACTTATCAAGCTGCGCCACTACAGCAGGACTTTTCATTACCTGAATAATCTGGGCATTCATTTTGTCAATAATGGGCTTTGGGGTCTTTGATGGCGCAAACATACCAACCCAAAAAATATAAGAGGAATTAGGGATACCCATTTCGACAGTGGTTGGGACTTCTGGCAAAGTGCTGGAGCGTTTGCTAGAACCGACCGCTAGAGCTTGTAATTTTCCATCCTTAATGAGCGGCAATGCCGAGACAATGGGGGAGAAAAACCAATCTATACGACCAGCCATTACATCGGTAATAGCATCTGGCGTTCCTCTATACGGTATGTGCTTTGCATTAATTTTTGCTGCTAGTTTAAATTTTTCAGCATTCATATGCGTAGCAGAACCATTACCTGCCGATGCATAATTTTTTGCGCCTGGCTCAGCCAAAGCCTTGCTAACTAAATCAGCCAACGATTTATAGCCAGCCGACGGGGATGTTACTAAAACATTCGGTAATTGCGCCAAGGAAGTAACTCCAGCGAAGTCCTTTAGCGTGTCGTATGACAAACCAGGATACAAAGATGGATTTACTACGTGACCTGAGGACTGAATTAAGAATGTATAGCCATCAGGATTAGATTTGGCCACAATTCCAGCACCAATAGTGCCGCCTGCACCAGGTTTGTTTTCAACGAAGATGGAGGCCCCCAAAGAATCGGCAAGCTTATTAGCCAGTATTCGCGCTATGACATCCGTACCGCTTCCAGGGGTGAAGGGAACAATAAAGCGGATAGTTTGACCCTTAGGCCATGCTTCTTGAGCATGAGCAACAGTCAACATTGGCGCAAAAGAAGCAAGGAGAAAAATAAAATTCAAGTATATTTTTTTCATAATCAAAGGACTCCAGTAATTCAAATTTAGATAGACATAACCAATAAAACCTTCACTACGGCATTACTTAAATTTTTGAGCTGGCGCTTTTCGCCGGCCAAGAAAATACACGAATCATTTGCATAAAGCTTCGTCTCTGAGCGTTTTCCATCTGGCGTCTCACAGATAACGGATAGTTCACCTTCTAGAACAAAATAGATCTTTTCGGAAGGAGAACCATCAAGTCCAGTTTGACCACCAGGCTCAATCACGCTCATTCCCATCCACATTTTTTCAGATGGGCCCACCTCTTTTCCCTGCAATCGAAAGCAAGTCATACCATCGTGATTAGGGGCTTGATAGGTTTGCGCTTCAATGAACTTTGTGATCTGCATGAGATTCCTGGATTTAAAAATTTAAGGCAACTTAAATACAACGCGCTTTGGTGAGCCGCTTAATACCAGACGATAGGCTTCTTTGGCTTGCTCTAGTGTAAAGACTTGATCCACAGAAAAAGGTTTGAGTTTTCCACTTTCAAAAGCGGGTTTTAAGGCGTGAAGTAACTTACCAGAATCAGTGCAATCCATCGCAAGAGTATCTATCCCAACATAAGTATGCATTCCACGATAAAAAGCAAAAATATCAAAGGGAATTGCGCGATCTTGAGTGGCAATAAAAATTTGTACGCCACCTTTAGCCAGTGATTTATTGGCTGCCTCAAAATAGGGACTGCCAACGGTGTTGTAAATAATATTTCCACCTTTTTGGCCACTGAGATCTCGAATGCTGGTAGCCAATTCATCGGGAGATAGATTGGATGCATTAATCACACTCACAGGCGTACAGGAGTATCCCTCTAATTGAGCGCTACGCTGAACAGCAATGACTTGGGCACCCAACATGCTTGCTATTTGAACGGCGGCCTGCCCTACTTTGCCATTTGCACCCATTACTACAACCGTCATACCTGCTTGCGGAAGACCACTACGCAAATATCCCTGATAAGCAGTAACGAAAGGCACCCCGATTGCACCTGCCTCCTCAATGGAGATATTCATGGGGCGCTCATACAAGGCGGATACTGGAAGACTTAAATAGCTGGCATGAGAACCGTCTCGCGTTATGCCAACGTCACCAGCTGAACCAAAGATTTCTTTTCCAAGCCATTCTGAAGGGCCATTGATGACTACCCCCGCAAAATCTCTTCCTGGTGTCCTTGGAAATACGGCCTGAGGCATCAACCCTATAGCCGCTTTAACATCGCTGGGATTAATTGCAGCTGACTTTACCTCGATTAACGCATGCCCAGGTTGTGGTTTAAATACTTCCTGCTCAACGAGCAATATATTCAAATCATCAATTGAAGCAGCTTTTTTCTCAACACGTAATGCAAATTTCATGCAATCTCTTTTCGAAAATATTTCACAACTTTAGAGATGACGACCGCCATCGATCACAATACGCGTGCCAGTTGAAAATCGTAAATGGGTTACGCATGCCTCTATTGCGGATGCCACATCCTCGGGCGTACCAATCCGCTTGAGTGGCGTAGTAGCTGCAGTCTTGTCATTAAAGTCAGCGCCGCGACCTGTCACAAAACTTGAATCAACCACACCCGGCGAAACACAAAGCACGCGAATGGCAGGTGCCAAGACCTTGGCCAATGATTCACTGACAATATCTAAGCTTGCTTTTGCTGCAACATAAGCCAAATTACTTCCCACTCCTGTAAAGGCAGCAATAGAGGAGACATTCACAATCACTCCATCTCCACTTGCCTTTAGCAATGGCTCAAAGGCACGAATTGAAGCAAATACCCCGCGAAAATTTGCCTTCAAAATATCATCGATCAAGTCATCGGTGAGGTCATGTAAGTTTGCCGCTGGCACTGGCTTTGTAAAACCAGCGGAATTGATCAAAATATCGCAGCGACCCAGACGAGCTTGAACCTCCTTAGCAGCGTTCATTAAAGTTGGCGAATCGGTGATCGAGGCATTTAGGCAAAAATGACCTGAACCGTCAAGCAATTGTAATTTTTCCTGCCCTTTTTCTAGAGCGCTTCTACCAACCAATACACAGGTAGCACCTAAGGTTGCTAAACGCTTGGCTGTTGCAAAGCCAGCTGCGCCATTACCTCCGATGATTACAGCAACTTTGCCCGACAGGCTATCCCACTTTTGAAATGTACTCATTGAACCTTAATACTCCTATGGAATTGGTGGGGCAGGAAATCTCATCTCCCCGGATTGCAAAACAAAATTATGGATTAAATGACAAACTCCAGTGACTGCATCACGAGTAAAGGAGCCAACCAAGTGCTCAGAAACCCCAAATACGGGATCGGAAAGCAAATTCTCATCTGTACCATCAAATACCTGCGTGATTAAAACCTTATAGCCTGATTTTGAAATCATGAAATGAATGTGGGCAGGTCGATTCGGGTGACGATCCTGAGCCCTCAGCAATTCACCACAAGGGCCATTAGTAGGAACGGGATAGCCAGCAGGTCGAATCGTCTTAAAGAAAAACTTTCCCTCTGCATTAGTTTCAAAACGCCCCCGCAAATTCATCTCATCTTGGCTCTGGTCTTGGTTTTCATAAAACCCGAGGGGAGAAGATTGCCAAACATCTACCGTAGCGCCGCTGATTGGCTTGCCGCTCTCATCCAAAATACATCCACGCACTTCCATTGCCTGCCCACCTAGATTGGTGCGCGAAATATCGTCGCCCCATGCACAGATTGGGGCATTGGCCCGCCAAAATGGTCCTAGTAGGGCCGCGAATGAAGCGCCACTAGCATCGAGATTATTCATGGTGCTGACTAATGAAGATAGGCCGAGGATATCAGCAGCCAAAACAACCTCATTTGTATTCTTACCTGTAGCTTGACCTAGGCCCACTATAAATTGCAATGCTCTCTCAAACTCTGACTCGCTTAGCTGATTCTCGAGAATGAATTCATGTAAGTGCTTTGTAAGAGAGCTAATTAGTGTTCGTAGGCGTGGATCAGCAGTACGATCCATTGCATCAAGTGCAATATGAAGGATAGATTCTGGACTGGTAATCAGGGACACTTTTACGCTTTCTCAATCTTGCGGTAAATCAGGAGACATATTAATCAAATGAGAGCCTAGCTCTAGTTATCCGAATAAGTTACAGGTTCCCTGGGAATATCAACATCTTATTTTTGCTCAATGCAATCTAACATACCGCGAAGAAGAGCATCGTGGAAGGACCTAAGGGATAACCCCGAAAACCCAGCTTCCTAGGGCTAAATTCAGGGTAAGCTTCAATTATAAAAATAATCGAACTAGAGAGACAAAATGAGTCAAATGATTCGTTATGGGCTGCTGTTTTTATTGCTATCCATGACTGGAGGCGCCTATTCACAAGCTCAGCCAGCCCTGAAGGCCCCCCAATATAAAGTCGATCCATATTGGCCTAAAGCACTCCCCAATAATTGGATTTTGGGGCAAGTGGCAGGTGTGGCGACAGATAAAAATGATCATGTTTGGATTATTCATCGCCCCCTGACCATCAGCGATGATGAGAAAGGGGCCACTCTCAATCCTAGAAGGTCAAAATGCTGTATTCCAGCTCCACCCGTGCTGGAGTTCGATAAAAATGGGAACTTGCTGCAAGCTTGGGGAGGTGCCGGGAGCGGTTATGACTGGCCCCAGAATGAACACGGGATCTACATCGACCCCAATGGCAATGTGTGGGTGGGGGGTAATGCTCAGACAGACCACATGGTCTTGAAATTTACCCAGCAAGGAAAATTTTTATTACAAATTGGATCCCCCGGCGCAAGCCTCGGTAGTAATGACAAAACCCAGCTTGGGCGCCCGGCCCACATGAATGTCGATCCTATCGCCAATGAGATTTATATTGCCGATGGCTACCTAAATAAACGCGTCATTGTTTTCGATTCAAACAATGGAACTTATAAACGCCATTGGGGGGCTTACGGAAGTGTGCCTAGTGATGAAAAAATGGCTAGCTTTAACTCAACCTCGCCTCAATTTTCCAATCCAGTACATTGCGTTCGCCTCATGAAAGACAATACCGTCTTTGTATGTGATCGAGCAAATAATCGCATTCAAGTTTTTGAAAAAAGTGGGAAGTTCATTCGTGAAATCGCTTACGAAACTGATACCAAAGGTTCGGGCTCTGTCTGGGATTTAATTCCATCTGATGCCAGTCAAAAATTTATCCTGATTGCCGATGGCACGAATAATGAAGTCACGGTGATGGCACGAGATACAGGTCAGAAGGTCGGTTCGTTTGGCAGGAGCGGTAGAAATGCTGGCGAATTTCACTGGGTACATAACATTGCAGTAGATTCTGAAGGCAGTGTCTATACCACTGAGGTAGATACCGGTAAGCGTGCCCAACGATTTATTAAGACCAAATAAATTAAATAGCAGTAAGACCTTAGTTTTTTATCAACACTGTTTCATTTAGCTTTAAAGATTGCACCCCAAACCCCCAAAAGGAGCCTTACATGAACAATCGCAGATCATTTCTCAAGACATCTGGCAAAGCACTAGGTGGACTATTTTTTTGTGGCTGTGGTTTAGCCCATGCATCAGACCCCATGGGCGGGAAACGCAAACGGATTACCCCGGTTTTTATTAACGGTAAGCGCATTAAAACGATTGATGTTCACGCACACTGCATGTTTCAAGATGCCATCGATCTCATGGGCGATGAAGCTAAATCAGTCCCACCGCCAACTAAAGGCGTTGCAGAACATTTTATCAAAATTGATGAGCGCATTAAGGCAATGGAGGCGCAAGGCATTGATATGCAAGTGCTCAGTATCAACCCCTTCTGGTACCGCAAAGATAAAGATACTGCCGCAGAAATCTGTCGCCTCAATAATCTTCACCTCGCTGAACTTTGCGCGATGAGGCCGGATAAATTTGCCGCCTTTGCGTCACTCACAATGCAGTTTCCTGAATTAGCAGTAGAGCAACTTGAAAATGCAGTCAAAAAACAAGGCTTACGCGGGGCTGCAATTGGGGGCAGCGTTTTAGGGCAAGACTTTTCGGATCCTAAATACCATCCAGTATTGGCAAAAGCCCAGGAGCTAGGCGTCACACTGTTTATTCATCCTCAAAGTACCCCTCAGCTAGCTCAGCGCTTTAAAGGGAACGGGTGGATGTCTAATGTGATCGGCAACCCGCTTGACACAACCATTGCTCTTCAGCATCTTATTTATGAGGGTGTACTTGATAAATTCCCATCCTTAAAAGTATTGGCCGCGCATGGAGGAGGCTTCTTGGGATCCTATGCTCCTCGCATGGATCACAGCTGCTTTGTCTCACCCCAAAATTGTGATCCTAATATTGTGCTCAAAAAGAAACCTACTGAGTATCTCAGCCAGCTGTATTTCGACTCACTCGTGTTCACGCCAGAAGCCTTGAAGTATTTGGTTTCTCAAGTGGGCGCCAGTCAAGTTGTCATTGGTACTGACCATCCCATCCCATGGGAAGAGTTTCCAGTTGAACATGTCATGGCAACGCCCGGATTAAGCAATGCAGATCGCATCGGAATCCTTGGTGGTAATGCTGCACGTTTACTGAACCTGAAGCCCTAATATTTAGCTGTATTGCACACCCTAGGGCTTTTGCTCTAGGGTGAAGTATTGCCACCTTATCGCAGAGTTAATTAATATGAACACTCAAAGCAAAAAGCGAAGACTTCTGCTTTTTTCCATCCTCACTTGCACCATCATCACAGCAGCGAGTGCAGCCAACTTCCCACAAAAACCGATCACTCTGATTGTCCCCTTTGCCCCTGGTGGTGGAACAGATAGCATTGCTAGAGACCTCTCCAAAACATTAACTGAGAAACTAGGACAGCCAGTAGTGGTAGACAATCGCGGGGGTGGAGGCGGCTCGATTGGTGCGTCCATGGGATCTAAGGCAAACCCGGATGGTTATACCCTCTTATTTGTAACATCTACCTTTGTCACCCATGCAGCGACTGACGAAACAGCTGGCTACAACATTGAGAAAGATTTTTCTCCGGTAGCAATGATTGGTCGCGGTCCACTCTTAGTTGTCAACAATAAATCGCTGCCCGTAAAAACACTTTCAGAACTGATTCAGCTCAGCAACCAAAACCAGGATATCAACTACTGCTCAGCAGGTCTTGGGAGCATCAATCATCTATCTGGGGAGCTCTTTAAACAAAAGACAGGTGCCAACCTAACCCATATTCCGTACAAAGGAAGTGGCCCAGCGACCATCGACTTACTAGCGGGTAGAGTCCAGGTATTTTTTGCGACCATCCCAACCATACTTCCTTATGTAGAAACGGATCGTGTCAATGTTCTAGCCATCACCAGCGAAAAACGCTCCCCCTTATTTCCTAATGTGCCAACAGCTGCAGAGGCTGGGGTTTCAGGATTCAATCTCAGCACTTGGTGGGGTATTGTTGCTCCAGCTGGAACACCACGAGACGTTGTAAAGAAGTTGAATGAGGCCATTAATGACGCATCAAGTAAAGATCCTTTAAAATCAAGACTAGCTAAAGAAGGTGCCCAAGCCTATAAAATTTCCCCAGCTGAATTCCAAAAAATGCTCAATAGTGAGCTAAAGCTTTGGCAAGGCGTGGTAAAAAGTGCCAATCTAAAGATTCAATAAAAATGTATATCGAAAGAAGTAGATGAAAATAGTGATGATTAGTGGAGACGGTATTGGTCCAGAAATTGCCGCCGCAACCAAAGAAGTTTTAAATGCTGCAAATACCACCTTTAAACTGAATCTAGAAATCGAAGATGAGATCGCTGGTCACGAAAGTCTCCATCAATATGGCTCGACAGTAACGCCCGCATTACTTAAAAAGGTGAATGCAGCGGATGGCTTGATCTTAGGTCCTATGTCTACCTATGACTTTAAGGATGAGTCCAAGGGCGAGATTAATCCTTCAAAGTTTTTTAGAAAATCATTGGATCTATATGCCAATATTCGACCCGCCAAAACATATACCGGCCTGAAATCCCCAGTTCATGACTTTGATTTAGTGGTAGTTCGTGAAAATACCGAAGGCTTTTATGCTGACCGCAATATGGAAGAGGGCAATGGAGAGATTCTGGTTACTCCTGATGTAGCAATCTCCCTAAGGCGGATTACTCGACAGTGTTGCGAGCGGATTGCGCTGAGTGCTTTTGAGTTGGCTCGCACAAGAAAAAAACATGTCACTATTGTTCATAAGGCTAATGTTCTCAAGATTGCAGATGGGATGTTTATCAATATCTGCCATGAGGTTGGCAAAGCATTTCCTGATGTCACAGTGGACGATTTCATCGTAGATGCCATGGCAGCCCACCTTGTTCGGGCACCACAAAATTTTGATGTCATTGTCACTACTAATATGTTCGGTGATATTTTGTCTGACTTGACAGCAGAGCTATCCGGAAGTCTTGGCTTGGCCGCCTCTGTTAATGCGGGATTAAATCATGCTATGGCTCAGGCTGCCCATGGGTCTGCGCCCGACATTGCCGGGAAAAATATTGCCAATCCATTTTCACTCATACTATCTTCCGCACTGCTTTTAGAGTGGTACTCTCATCGCTCAGGCAAAACTAATTTTGCCTTAGCAGCAAAAGCCATCATGACAGCAGCTGAGCAAGCCATTCTTGCTAAAGAAGTAACTAAAGATATTGGCGGAGGTTTGGGCACTGCAGAGGTTGGTCATGCTTTTGCAAAAAGGCTTGGGCAATAAACTTCAACCTCATTGAATAAGTCCCATGCAAGGGACTTATTCAATCGTAATTTTTGACTGAGAAATAATTTTTCGCCATCTTTCTATTTCGCTCTTTAGAAGGGCTGAAAACTGCTCAGAGGTTCCTGGCATTGGATCTGCGCCCTGCGCAATCAATTTATCCTTAAATTTAGGATCGGCCAAAATTCCTTGCAACTCTTTGTTTAAGCGATTGCGAATATCAATGGGGAGATTTGCTGGAGCAACCAAGCCGTACCAAGTAGCCATCTCATATCCAGGCAAGCCCGACTCTGCAATAGTTGGCACCCCTGGTGCTGCAGCCGAAGGTTTAGCGGTTGTGATGGCAATTCCCCTTAAGTTACCAGCCTTAACCTGAGGCAGGGCGCTAGGTAAATTGGGAAATAACATATCCACCTGCCCTGAAATAACATCAGGTAAGGCACTTCCCGTCCCTTTGTAGGGAATATGAACCATTTGAATTCCAGCCATTCGCTGAAACAGTTCAGCAGATAAATGTACTGAAGTTCCGCTACCACTTGAGGCAAAGGTAAGTTTTCCCGGACTTGCTTTGGCGGCAGCAATGATTTCGCTCACTGACTTGTAGGGTGAGCTCATTGGCACAACCAACATATTAGGCGCGGAGAAAACGCCGCCAATAGAGGTAAAGTCCTTGATCGGATCATAGGGTAAGTTTTTATAAAGCGACACATTTACCGCATGCCCAATGGAAGGGAAATACAGTGTGTACCCATCTGGAGCTGCTCGAGATACCAGTTCCGCAGCAATATTTCCGTTAGCCCCAGCACGGTTTTCTACAATGACCGGTTGCCCCAAGCGCGTTGAAAAAGCCTCTGCCAATGAGCGCCCCACTGCATCTGCCGAGCCGCCTGGAGAAAATCCTACGATGATCTTAATAGACTTGGTTGGATAATTAGACGCAGACTGTGCAGCCACCCCACCAGAAATAAGCGTGAAAAAAAGAAAGCTGAAGATAGGGAGTTGGCAAAATCGCTTCATTACTTTTTCTCTATCATCGGAACACCGCTAATCTCACATAAATCAGAGAAGCTCAAACCATCAACCCAGTCAATTGCCACTAGCCCTTGTGGGGTAACCGCAATAGTAGCCAAGTCGGTATAAATGCAGTCAACGGCAGCCAAAGCAGTTAATGGATAAGTGCACTCCTGGACAATCTTTGACCCACCAGATTTGGTTAGGTGCTCCATCATGACAAATAGTTTCTTAGCTCCAAGCGCCAAATCCATAGCACCACCTACAGCAGGAATCGCTTTGGGATCTCCTGTGCGCCAATTAGCAATATCCCCTTTAACGGAAACCTGAAAAGCGCCCAAGACACAAATATCAATATGCCCGCCACGAATCATGGCAAATGAATCGGCATGATGAAAAATAGAAGCTCCCGGCAACATCGTTACCGG
>CANGCM010000017.1 GCA_947452535.1 Burkholderiaceae bacterium
ATAGCTCAGCTGGATAGAGCAACGCCCTTCTAAGGCGTAGGTCGCACGTTCGAATCGTGCTGGGCAGGCCAAAGGCCCAGCTGGCCGATGAAATTTCACTAAAACTTGATTTTTATCCCAGTCGATAAGAATGCCAATAGAGGCAGTCAATTTTATTCAGTTTTTATCTTTGCATACTCAACAATTTTCTGCCACCGTGCCGCCTCAGTTGCAATAAACTTCTTAAAATTTTCTGACGAATCTCCAATGGGAGATGCGCCTAATTGCATGAAGCTCTGCCTGAGGTCTTGGGATTGAAGTGCGCTAGAGATTTGTTGTTGCAAGTATTTAATAATCGCGGGTGGAGTTTTTGCAGGAGCAACAACGCCTATCCAGTGAGAAGTAGTAAATTTCGGTAGCCCAGACTCATCAAATGTTGGCACATCGGGCATGCTTGTCAACCTGCTGATTTGACTAACACCAATAACCTTAATTCTTCCTGACGAGATTGCACCATAACTACTTGTAATGCTATCAATTAGTATGTCAATCTCGCCACCCATCAAGCCCTTGATAGATTCTCCGCCACCCTTGTACGGAATATGAAGAAGCTTGATGCCTGCCTCATTGCTAACTAATTCAGTTGTTAAATGTGGTGTACTTCCAATTCCTCCAGAACCATAAGTCAATTTATTAGGGTTTTGTTTCGCATAATTAATGACATCTTTCAATGAATTGAAAGGGGATGAGGTAGGGACCATCAAAATCATTGGTGATTCTGCCACCTCAGTAATTGGCACAAAGTCTTTGAATATGTCATATGGCATGCTTTTGTGTAACGCGGGATTCATGGCGAATGGGCCACTAGCTATCCCTAATGTATAGCCATCCGGGTTTGATTTTGCAACGAGGTCAGTCCCAATGATTCCGCCTGCACCAGGACGTACATCTACTACAAAAGATTGATCAGTTGATAGCGTTAAACTTTTTACTAGAACACGAGCCACAACATCATTTGGTCCGCCGGCCGCAAATGGGACAATGACCCTAACAGGCTGCTTATTGGGATATGTTTGTGATAGACAATTAAAGGTGCTGAGAAGTGCAATACAACTGAATATAAATATAAAGTTATTCTTCACCAATGCTTTCATGTTTCACCTAGTTTGGTATTTGTAAAATGATAAAGTCATCATAGTATTAATATAAACTTGCAACAAGTCGTCTACAAAAAAATACAAGACCAATACTAGGGTTAACGATAAGTAAAAAATTAATAAGCGAGATATATATGCATAAGTTTAAATTCATTGTTTTACCGTGCGATGGCATTGGCCCAGAAATTGTTGATGCATCAGTTCGGGTTTTAAAGGCTGCAGCTGCTCGTTATAAAGTAGATCTTCAGCTAGATTACAAAACAGTCGGTTTTGATAGCTTGAATAGGTTCGGAACTACCCTGCGTGAAGATGTGCTGCAGATGTCAAAAGATTACGATGGAATTATCTTGGGAACGCAATCACATGCAGACTATCCAAAACCTGAAGAGGGTGGTAGAAATGTGTCATCTTCTTATCGTGTCGGCTTAGATCTTTATGCAAATATTAGGCCCGCTCGAACTAGATCATATGTGGATACCAATATGCCTGAAGGCAGAACCATGGATTTGGTGATTATGCGTGAGTCTACTGAAGGTTTTTATGCGGACAGGAATATGACTCGTGGTTGTGGCGAGATGATGCCCAGTCCAGATATGGCCTTAGCAGTTCGTAAAATTACTCGTCACTGCAGCGAGCGTATTGCGCGAAGATCTTTTGAGCTTGCAATGACCAGAAGAAAAAAGTTGACGGCGATTCATAAGTTAAATTGCTTTTTGATGACAGATGGTTTGTTCATGGACGCGGTACGCAATGTAGCAAAAGATTTCCCTGATGTGGAATTTAATGATCTATTGGTAGATGCTTCAACCGCGCACTTAGTTAGAACGCCAGAAGTTTTTGATGTAATTGTTACTACTAATTTTTTTGGCGATATCCTCTCAGATCTAACTAGTGAATTATCTGGTGGACTTGGTATGGCGGGTTCAATTAATGCTGGTGATGACATGTGCTGTGCGCAAGCGCAACATGGCTCTGCGCCAACAATTGCTGGCAAGGATATTGCCAATCCTGTCTCTATGATTCTTTCCGTTGCAATGATGTTAAGTTGGCTCGGTGATAGACGTAAATCTGAGGTTTTAAGTGAAATGGGTGCCGCCATGACTAGATCCGTAGACAAGGTGCTTGAAAATCCACTGACAAGAACTCGAGATATTGGTGGGTCTATGGGTTGTAGAGATTTCGCTGCATGTGTTGAGGAGGTTGTAGCCAGAGCTTAAGGATTATTTTTATAATCCTGGGACTGGCTAGATAGAATTTTGGGGATTTCCCAGTGGCGGATGGCTTTTATAGATCTTTTTAGCTGCATTGGACTAATATGTAAAAAGTGTTGACTTAATATTTTCGAACAATTAAATTGAATTAACCAGATACATAAGAAAGCCACAGATACCTATCAGGCAATTAATCGAGCAGCTTCAAATAAATATTTTTTGAGCAAGAAATGACAGGTAATAAAAAAATTAAATTGACGGGTTTATATCCCGCTCCCTCAGTCCCCTTTGATGTAAATCTGAATATCCTAAAAAAGGAGTTTAGTGCGCATATTTCTAGTATGGGTAACTTAAAAGGAGTTGAGGGCGTTGCGGTAAATGGCCATCAAGGAGAAATGCTTTCATTAAGTCCTAAAGAGCGACAAATGGTAGTAGAGCTCGCCAGGGAAAACTTGCCTAAAGGTAAATACGTTATTTCTGGTGTTGCAGCTCCATCCATATTTGAAATGGTGCAGCAAATTAAAGAAGCTAAGGACGCTGGTGCAGATGGGGTCCTAGTGATTCCACCTTTTGACTATATGCCTAGAAGAATTCTGGCTAGATCATGGCATGGCCCTGTATCATTTTTTTCTGAGATTGCTGAAAAAGTGGATTTACCACTCGTTATTTTTCAGTATCCTTATGCATCCGGAAATTGGTATGACACCGAAACGATGGTCAGACTCTCAGATATTGACCAAGTGGTTGGTGTTAAGCATGCGATAAGGCATTTAGAGTTATATGCAGAGCAGTACGAAGCTCTAAAAGGTAAGATTTCTGTTTTAGCAGCTCGAGATGCACCGGGATTGCTATCTAAAATGCTGATCGGTGCTGATGGCATCTGCGTTGGTATCAGCAATATTGGCACAGAACATTGGGCTAAATTTACCGAGTTATGTCTTCGGCATGAGTTTAATGAGGCTAGAGAGATCTTTATGTACCGCCTCATGCCTTTAATCAGAAATGTTTGGAGTGAGCGAATTCCACGTCGAGTTACCTATAGCGCCTCAACCAAAGAGGCATTAGTGCAGCTTGGTATTTTTAGCAGTAGCTTGGTTAAACCTCCTGAGGTAAACGTGGATGATAAAGATCGTCAAGAAATACGCCGAGGATTAGTTATGTCCGGGCTTTTAGAAACATAAATTGATTCATTCCTTGGGATTAATTGTGGCAATAGTAAAAATACAATTAGCTGTCATTTGTTTGCTGGTTACAACCTGTAGCTTCGCACAAACCCAATGGCCTACCAAGCCAATTAAGTTTATCGTTCCTATTGCGGTAGGTGGTGTGACAGATGCCATTATTAGAAAGGCATCGCAAAGCTTGTCTCTGAAATTGGGGCAGTCTATTGTGGTTGAGAATATTGTTGGTGCTAATGGAAATATCGGTGCCGAGGCATGTGCCAGAGCTAATGCGGATGGCTATACTTTTTGCATTCTAAACACAGGTATTACATCGGTAAACCCACTTTTGTATGAGAAGCAAACATTTGATCCAATCAAGGCTTTTATACCTGTAGCAAACTTTTATTCTTTGACAGGGGCAATAGTTGCCTCAAGGAACTCAAATCTTAAGTCCTTTAAGGACCTTAGGCATATGACTAAGAGCGAAACGGGTGAAATTAATTTTGGAACTATTGGTGTTGGCTCCTACCCCGCAATTTTTCTTTCGTGGCTTAATAAGACTTGGGATACGAAGATTGCTGAAATTCCCTATAAAGGTGGCGGCCCTGTTTCCATAGCATTGCAAGCTGGAGAAGTTCAGTTATCTGCAGCAGCATTAGGTAATTTTTTAGGTCAGGTTAAGGATGGGCGTCTAGAAGCAATTGCGGTTTCGAGTCAAAATCGGACTAAGCAGTTACCTCAAGTACCCACATTCAAAGAGCTTGGATTGGATGACTTCAAGGGCAAGCTCTGGTGGGGCGTTTTTGCTCCAGCTGGAACTCCAAATGCATTCATTGGTCGAATGAATGCGGAAATTAATCTGCTTGCAAATTCACCCCAGTTTATTGAGTACTTGGAAAGTCAAGCTGCTGAACCCCTTACGGGAACTCCTGACGACTTTTCAAAATATGTCAAACTAGATCAGGCATGGACCGCAGAGTTAATTAAAGAAATTAAGAAATAGAGCGCCAAATAAATGCCGGTTAACCCGACAGATCTCACGTCAGACCTTCCAACCGCCTGCGGATACAATGGGTGATTCAAGCTATTACACCCAAAACCAAGGTTCTCGGTGCCTGTGCCACACGGGATTCCAACACCTTAAAACCATTATTTAGCCAGTTGTTTTAGCTCATTTTTACAGCTTCTAAGGTGTAGATCGCACGTTCGAATCGTGCTGGGCAGGCCAAAAAACTCTTCGCATGAACCGCCTAGAACTAATGCGGACCCAATTTTTTTAATCTATGGATGTATCGCTATTTTTGATGATTTGTTTCCAGCGCCTATAGTCAGCCTGAAGAAGTTTTCTAGCCTCCCCAGATTCAGAATTAATGATGGTCACTCCATTGCTTGATAACTGATCCTGTAGATCGCGACTTTTTAGCGCCAAAGAAACGCTTTTCTCCAGACTTTGAATAATATTTTTTGGCGTATTGACCGGTGCTAAAAGCATGTACCAAGTAGTGGAGGAATAGTTTTTAACGCCAGATTCTTGTATGGTGGGAATATCCGTAAATAAAGCCGATCTACTTAATCCTGTTTGACCAATTGCCCTTAGACGTGGGTCGCGAACATATTTAATATTGCCGCCTGAAATAGGAATCATGGTCATATCAACTTCTCCTGACATGACATCAATGATTGCAGGGCCACCACCGCGATAAGGAATATGTTGATACTTTAATCCCGTTATAGATCGCAACATCTCCATGGATAAATGTGAAGAGCTTCCATTGCCGGCGCTTGCAAAGCGGAATGCATTGGAATTCATTTTGGAGAGCTTAAGTAAATCATTGATCGATTTAATGGGTAAATTAGAATTTACTAATAGAACTAATGGAGCCTCACCAATTAGGGCAATGGGGATGAAGTCTTCCATCTTATACCCCACACTTTTATATAAATGGGGGTTTATCGCAATCCCTGGAGTGCTAAAAAGCAAAGTATTTCCATCTGGATTGGCATTGGCAACAGCAGAAAACGCAATATTACCTCCGGCACCAGTTCGATTTTCAATGATGAAATTTTTCCCCGAGACCTCTGAAACTTTTTGGATTACCTGGCGAGCAACAATATCCGCACTGCTGCCAACGGGAAAGCCAACCAGTACCTGTGTTGTGCGATTTGAGGGCTCATCTCCAAATGAGCTTGCAAATGGCACAAGCAGTAGGAGACATGCAAATAAGGAGCGCTTAAAAGGTATCAATTAATATATGCAATCTAGATTTATGGCTGGAACTCAAGAATATCTAGTCCAGTGTATCGATCTGCAAGGTATATTAAACCTCGCTTATCTACAAAGACATCGTTTGATTGGGGTGCAGCTCTGCCTTCGCCGGGCTGTGGAATATAAAATCCAACCTCTTTAGGGGACATGGGGTCGGCGACATCAACAATACGTAAGCCTCCTGAAAACCATGCGCAAAAAATTAGTGTGCCCTGTGGTTGTTCTGCAAATTGGTGTGCACCAAAACGCCCTGGCGTTGTTCTACTCCATGGAGAGTCTAGTTCGCTAACTTCAAATAAAGACAGCGGTTGAATATTGGCTGAATCAGTCACATCAAACACTCTCAAGCATGCATGAGGTCTGCCACGACGTTGTTCCATTGCATGTTCGTCATGAGCATGATCCTCCTCATCAATCGCAACCGCAATTCTTTTGCCATTAATAGGCTTGTTTAATGGCATAAAGGTATGTGATGGCTGCTGAAATGGCGGATGATAGTTATATGAACCCAGCAATTTAGGTGAAGTAATGTCTTTCACATCAATAATGCCAATACCAGCATGCCATAATCCCGCCCACAATTCATCACCAAATCGAAGTGCATGATGTAAACGGTTTTTTCTACCAATCCAATTTGGCTTTTCACCCGCAGCAATGTGTTGCCCCTGCATAGACCAGCGAGATACTTCCTTGGGATCGCTTGGATCTTTAATGTCATATATCACTAGAATATTACCGATATATCCTTCCATTTCGGTTGAAATGTACGCATAGTTTTCATCCACATCAAAACGATGAACTCCTGCAGCCCACGTTCTGTGATGAACTATTAAGCGAGGATTTGTTTTATCGGCGATGTCGTAAATCTTAAAGCCGCCGTCTCGGTAGGGATGTTGATGTTGTTTTTTTAAGAGAGCTGGTATGTCTACCTCTCGCATGAGTAGCACTTCAGCAAGTTCGGCATGGCTTGGTTCACGACCAAGGCTAGATCTTAGTTTGGATTGAGCTGCAGGGAGTTCATCGGCCCGCCGACCTGCAGGCGTGCGTTCACTATTGACAAACAGTAGGTCGCCTACTGCTCTGGCTTTGTGGCTTTGAGATTCTGAATCATCTAAAAATATTTGTGAAACAATTTTAGGATTACGTGGATCCGATACGTCAAGTATAGATGTGCCTAATTTTGACGGATTTAGAACGTGGCCAACAAAAGCGTAGTTACCTAAAACAGAAACTTGCCCAGCTCCCGGGAGTTCAAGTCGCGAGATCGATTTCACATTACTTGACAAAGCTTTTTTTTCAGACATTTTTTATCCTGGTGTTGAGGTGCATAACTTGCTGTTAGGGTGCCATAGGAGATATTAAACGACATATTTTCTGGGATAACATCAAGCGAGTTTTGTTGTGCGTACAAGCTGATTGAAAGTAACATGCTTGCGCCAAGTGGGAGAGTTATTTTTCCATTCACCCGCCCCTACAGTGAATGGTCTGATTAGAATTTACCACTGTAATTTTCTTCAAATTACATACTCAGGGTAATTACTGAGTCCCAGGCGATGTCTGAATACGCTTTCAGCCTGACGACTATTAAACATAATATCAAGCCTTTAGGTTCTAATTTTAGGTTTACTCGACAAACTTCCACCTCAAACTATTTCAAGCGGATACTAACTTAACTCACTAGGGGTTATTGCTAAGGACAGTCCAGATAATATGTAATAACCTTATTTTTTTGCTTAGAATTTAAGTTTTGATGAGAAAAGCATTAAGGGAATAACAATGGATAGACGCGCTTTTACTTTGTCATTGGCTTACGGGCTAGCAATTAGTCCGCGCTTTTCTTTCTCGCAAGAGTTGCCTTGGCCGAGGTCTAGGGTGAATGTGATTGTGCCTTTTCCAGCTGGCGCTGCAACCGATATTACAGGGCGAGTGATAGCTGCAAAGCTTTCACAAATTTGGGCTCAGCCGGTTACGATTGACAACCGGGGTGGTGGGAATGGCATTCCTGCTGCGGAGGCGGCGGCTCGAGCTAAGCCAGATGGCTATACATTACTGCTAACCTCCGCGATGACTCATGCGGTTAATCCAGCACTTTACCCAAAATTACCTTATCGACCTATTGAAGATTTTGAACCAATCTCTCAATTTGGGAAGCTGTCATTCGTTGTTTTGGTTCGAGCAGATTCACCAATTAAAACACTTGCAGAATTAACTGCATTATTAAAGGCTGAGCCAGATAAGCACAACTTTGGCGCCGGATCCTTGCCGGCAAGAGTGGCATCAGAGCTTTATCTGCAACAGGCAGGTGTGAATGCAATGGGAATTGGCTACAAAAGCAATCCGCAAGCATTTCCTGATTTATTGTCAGGCCGACTCACATTTATGACCATCGATACTACTAATGGGCGCTTACAAATTGATGGCGAGAAGATGCGAGGATTGGCGGTTAGCTTACCAGTGCGCGATAACTTAATACCCAAAATTCCTTCTGCAATTGAAGCGGGTCTTCCAGGCTTTCAGATTACGACTTGGACTGGTTTTTATGCGCCGAAGGGCACCCCAAGGGATATTGTGACCAAAATCAATCGAGATATCTTTCTCGCTTGTAACGACCCCCAAGTATTAAAGCAATTTGATGGTTTAGGTGGTCCACCCACTACGTCATCGCCTGAGGAATTTGCGGCATTTACAGCCTCAGAAATCGATCGATGGGGAAAAATTATTCGAAAAACAAACATTAAACTGGATTAGAGTTCCCTGTGCAAACCAATCAATTAAAAGGTAATAACGGCCCTAGGTATCGTCAGGAGCAAGCTTCTGAAATACCTTATGAGCTTATTAAAGTTAAAAAACTCACTCCAGTTATCGGCGCAGAAATCTCGCAAGTGGATTTATCAAAGCCTTTGTCGAAGCTCCAGGAGAAAGAAATACATCGAGCATTATCTGAAAATCAAGTTATTTTTTTTCGAGATCAAAAGATTAGCAAAGAAGATCATATTGCTTTTGGTAGATTATTTGGCGATCTACACATTCATCCATCTGCGCCGCACGTTGACGGCATACCAGAGATGATGAAGATATATGCCGATAAAGACTCCCCACGTGCCAATGGGGAGGTATGGCATTCTGACGTTAGTTGTGACCTTTTGCCTCCTATGGGTAGCATATTGCAGATTATTCAATGCCCCCCTTATGGTGGAGATACTCTTTTTGCCAGCATGTATGCAGCTTACGAGGCATTATCCGACCGCATGAAGATGTATTTAAGAGGATTAACTGCCATTCATGATGGTGAGCCTGTATACCGTGGGATGTATAAAAATTTTGGCGTGCAAGATAAAGAAACTTATCCGCGTGCTGAGCACCCTGTAATACGAACACATCCAATAACAGGTAAAAATGCTTTGTATATAAACAAGGGGTTTACTACCCAAATTCTGGGAATTCCAATTGATGAAAGCGATGGGCTGCTTACCTATTTATTTGAGCATATGGAGAATCCTTTATTCCAATGCCGCTTTCGTTGGGAAGAAAATTCCATTGCATTTTGGGACAATCGATGTGTTCAGCATAGAGCTATGTGGGATTATTGGCCGCATACCCGAGTAGGAAATCGCATAACAGTGGCTGGCGATAAGCCTTTCTTTAATGCCATCGATCCGAGCTAAGCTTTGGCATCAAAGTGACAATGAAGTGATGGCCTAGGGCTGATTGAATTAATCAACGGATTCAGTATTTGGATTATTAATAATGAGTTTAATAGGGTGAGAATGATGATGAAATTTATGAAAATAGCTTTATTTTCTTTGCTGCTTCAATGTGCTTTGATTGTGCAGGCGCAGACTTACCCAACTAAGCCAATTAAGATGATTGTGCCTTTCCCTCCGGGTGAGACTGCTGATATCTTAGCTAGACTATTGGCCCCTAAGATCTCGGAAAAATTAGGACAAAGTATTGTCATTAATAATCTTGCGGGCGCCTCAGGCATCATCGGTATGGATGCGATTGCTAAAGCGCCTCCTGATTCCTACACCATTGGAATTGGTCAAGTTGGTAATCTCGTTATTCTTCCGCATACCAAGCTAAACCTTCCCTATAACGTTTTAAAAGATTTAACGCCTATCGCTGTTTCTGGGTTGAACTATTTAGGCGTAGTGACTACCCCTAAAGCACCATTTAAGACCTTGCCGCAAATGATTGCCTGGGCAAAAGAAAATCCAGGCCAACTTACCGTTGGTACAAACGGAGAGGGTGGTTTTCCGCATTTAACTTTCGAGTATTTATCGCAGACTGCTAAGTTTCAGTTTTCGCACATCCCATACAAGGGTGCCAGTCAAATTATTCCGGACTTAATAGGTGGTCAAATCATGGCCAGTATCGGCGGTGTCAGTAGTCAAACTGCACAGATTAATGCTGGTAATTTAAAGCTGCTGGCCATTACAAATCCAAGCAGAGTATCAACTAACCCTGATTTCCCAACGGTATCAGAAACCTTTCCAGGTTGGGCATTCAGTGGCTGGTTGGCATTTGTTGGTCCCGCTCGCATGGATCCAGCAATTGTCAGCAAACTAAATGATGCTATTAATAGTGCGATTAAGGATCCCGCCATTCAGGAGCAATTAAATCAAGTGGGTTTAATTCCTTCAGTAGAGTCTCCCCAGTTTGCATCTGACTTAATCAAAAAAGAATATGCTAAGTTTGGTAAATTAGTTAGTGATATAGGCTTTAAACCTCAGCAGTAGGGAGTACTTTGCACAAGCATCAGACTAATTAGTTTTATATCAACATTGAGAAATATGAGGAGGCCAAAAATGAATCGTCGCTACGGATTGAAAGCTTTGTTAGCCATTACTGCATTAATATCAGCTTCGCAGGTGTTTTCACAATCGACTTCTTGGCCTAATAGGCCGATCAAAATGATTGTTCCTTTCGCCCCTGGAGTTTCACCGGATGTTGTTGCTCGAATTATTGCGGATAAGCTTTCTCAATCTTTGGGTCAGCCAGTGGTTGTCGATAATAGACCCGGAGCTGGCGGGATGATTGCTGGTGAAGCAGCGGCCCTCTCTCCAGCGGATGGATACACTACATTTTTTACGGTTAAAGCAGTGATGGCAATTGCACCGAATGTATATCGCAATGCAAAATTTAATCCGATTAAAGACTTCAAGCCTGTATCACAAATTTTAACTGTCCCCCATGTTATTACCGCAGCACCCAATACGTCGTTCAATACAATGCAAGAGTTAGTAGACTATGCAAAGCGTAATCCCGGTAAGGTTGATTACGCTTCTTTGGGCGTTGGCTCACAACCCCATGTTGCAATGGCAACATGGGCGAATAAGCTGGGCATTGATCTCAACCACGTACCCTATAAAACTAATCCCGCAACCGATGTTATGTCGGGTGTTGTGCAGCTTTCTTTGGAGGCATCAACGACTGCCATTCCTTCTATTAAAGGCGGCAAGGTGAAGGGGATTGCTATTTCTGGTCCAGAGAGATTGGCAGTTTTGCCAAATGTACCTACTGTTACTGAGTATCGCGCTGATCTTGATCCAAATGGAGTTATTGGTAGTTCATGGCATGCCGTGTTTGTTCCGGCCGCCACTCCTCCTGAGGTGATCAATAGGTTGAATGCAGAGATTGTGAAGATAGTGAAGACTGCTGACGTTCAGGAAAAGCTTTTGGGATTGGGTCTTACACCAACAGGAAGCTCTGCTGCTTATATGTCATCTGTACTATCAACTGACTATGATTATTGGGGTAAGTTAATTAAAGGCATGAATATTCAACTCGATTAACCTACCTCGGAATTAGAAAACTATGAAAGACATCATTCTTATTACTGGCGCAAGTCGTGGCATTGGCGCGCAAATTGCTTTACTAGCTGCGCAAAAAGGCTATCGCGTTGCTTTAAATTATTTAAGTAATAGTGAGGCAGCGAACGCCGTAGTAAAACAAATCATCGATAGTGGAGGTGAGGCCATTGCCTTACAAGCAGACGTTGGACAATCTGAATCAGTCAAGAAGATGTTCCAAACTCTAGATCAGGCCTGGGGTTCTGCAAAGATATTGGTGAACAATGCTGGCCTACTAACGAGTTTTAGGGTTGAAGATGTCAACGAAAGCAATATTGATCAAATATTTCGTGCAAACGTCTACAGTGCCTATTTTTGTGCGCGCGAAGCAATATTGCGGATGTCGACAAAAAAGGGTGGCTCAGGTGGGGTGATTGTTAATATTTCTTCTGTAGCCTCACGCTTAGGTGGCCTAGGTGGTGGCTCAGCTTACGCTGCCACAAAAGGCGCGATTGATTCATTTAACTTAGCTTTAGCTAAAGAGGTTGGCGCTGAAGGTATTAGGGTGAATGCGATTCGACCTGGGTTGATTCGCACAACAATCCATGAGGCCCAAGGTGGGTTAGCGCATATAGAGCAAGTTGCCAAAACCGTAGTTCCGTTAGGGCGAATGGGCGTACCCGAAGAGGTTGCTCAGGTAGCTCTGTGGCTTGCATCTGATGCCGCATCCTATGTTCATGGGACGACTATTGACGTGGCTGGTGGTCGATAAATTTAATATAGTTCAGAGTGCCGTCCAATTCTATTGATTTAACACGGAGAAAAACTTGAACAGGCGAAATTTTTTATTGAGTAGTGTTGCCAGTATTGCATCTACCTCTGTGTATGCTCAAATGAGCCATCATGGTGATTCTTATGAACGGCTAAATCAAGCTGGTTTAATTTCTCGCCCCCCTTTAGCGGATACTCAAGCTGTATTTGATAGTCCCGCTCCAAAAGCGATTAATCCTGGTAAGTGGATTACCAGAGCCAGCTTACCCTTGCCACGAAGCGAAATGGCCTGGGCTACCGAGATGAATGGCCGAATGCACCTCATTGGGGGCTATGGAGAGCAACGTGTAGATCGCTCATACCATCATATTTACGACCCCCAAAAAGATATTTGGATCGTTGCCACCCCTTTACCTAGCGGAGCCAACCACGTTGGTGTAGTTACTATTGATAAAAAAGTTTATGCCATTGGTGGCTACATAGAACAAAACCGAAAACCTCGAGTGGACTGCTATGTTTACTCTTATAGCTTAGACAAGTGGGAACGCATTGCTCCCATGCCATCTGCAGCCGGATCTATTGCGTGTGTATCGATTAATAACAAACTCCATGCTATCGGTGGCGCTGTGGGTGACACAACCGATACAAAAAAATCGATTGGCACACATCTGGTATATGACCCTATTACCGATAGCTGGGAAAAACGCGCCCCAATGCATACCCCAAGAGATCACGTCGGCGCAGTTTCTCACCAAGGGCTAATTCATGTGATTGGCGGTAGGGTTGATAATTTTCATACAAACTCTAACTTGCATCATGTTTATATTGCGCAATCTGATCGATGGGAAGCCCGAAATCCACTCCCAACCGCAAGATCTGGACACGGCGCTGTCATTTTAGATAATAAAATTTTCGTCATGGGTGGGGAAGGCACAAATCGAGTATTTGGGCAAAATGAAGCTTATGACCTCTCCAAAGATTCCTGGGAACAATATGCACCGATGCCAACACCGAGGCACGGTTTGGGTGCTGTAGTACTTGGCAGAAGTATTTATGTTGCAGGTGGTGGGGCTGTAATGGGGGGTGGTATACAAACCTCCATCCACGAAGCATTTACCTTGCAAGCTTAAATGATTACTTTTTCCAAACGCTTGCTAACCATGGCTGCTGTTCAATCGGAAGACCGCTGGGTCTATAGTAATGTTCAATTTCAGTGAACTGTGCGCTGGTCATAAAAGATCTCCAAGCTGCTAGATCGTGATATGAGCCAAAGCGATCTCCGTACCAACTTTCTTGGTTATTACCGCGGGGGTTTGAGCTAAATAGAATGCCATTAGGCTTTAAACAATCCCATAAATTACTCAGTACTTTGGGTAATAGCTTATTGGGAATATGAAAAAGTGAGGCATTGGCAAAAATACCGTCAAAAGTATTCTCTGGCAAAGAGAGGTTAAAAAAATCCTGAACTAGGATTTCGCAACCACTTTTCATTCTGGCTATTTGAGCAGCTTGTTGGCTCCCTTCAAGGCCAATGGCGAGATGACCAAGCTTAGTGAAGGTTTGAAGGTCTCTTCCCGGTCCGCATCCAAAATCCAGAAGCTGAAACGGTGGTTCACTCTTAATGGCCCTTAATAAAGCATTGATATTTTGACTGACATCATGATCTTTTGTGCCCTCGTCATAAGCAAACGCGTTTTGATCATAATGAGCAATCGTTTTTTCTGAGATTAGGCTAGATTCATTCTCGAGATTTTTGTAAATAGACATAATGATTTACTCATAATAGAGTGCTTTTAAATAGATACTTAAATTAAACCTTACCGCGCACAGATCTTATTGGCATACTTATGATAGTCTAGGTTTAGCATTTAACTTAATAGGAGATGCAGGTGAGTATTAATCAAATAAGCACAAAAGCTTTGGTAGGGCTTTTCTTTAGCTTAGTTTCTTTAACTATCTCAGCACAGTCAATGAAGGTCACTCTCGCTGGATCTCAGGAAGTTCCTCCTGTTGCAACTTCTGCTTCTGGTATGGGCTCCATTATGGTGAGTCCTGATGGATCGGTTTCAGGAAGCGTAACTACCACAGGTGTTGACGGAACTATGGCGCATATTCATGAAGCACCCATGGGTCAAAATGGACCTGTAATTATTCCATTTGCAAAAACGGCAGACAATGTATGGTCTGTTGGTGCTGGCGCTAAATTGAATGATGCTCAACTGCAAAGCTTGAAGAGTGGAAATCTGTATATCAATGTCCATAGTGCTACAAATAAGGGTGGCGAAATTAGGGGTCAGTTAAAACCTTAATTTGCCGTATAGTTAATTACAGTAAATTGTTTTAGCAAGTTGTAATAGTTATGTAAAGGCTATTGCGAATACTGTAGGGATTAGGCGAACTATCCGATATTGGTAAAGGAGAGCCGTATGAATGCTAGCGCAAGAACTCTAGAAGAGTTATTCGAGCAGTTAGGGCTTTCATCGAAAAAGATTCACATTGAGTTGTTCATAGAAAAGCATCAACTCAAGCCAGGATCTCTGCTGCCAGATGCTATTTTTTGGACGCTAAATCAGAAGACATTTCTTATAGAAGCGAAGGCTGACGATTCAGAGTGGGCAGAGGTGGTTGATCAATTAGCCTGTATGCTGACAAGAACATCTAGATAGTTTCATTATCAATCAAATCAATATTAGGGGCTGTTTGCTTTCGGCTAACAAGTACAAATAAGTTTGCCATAATAAAAAATCAAAGTTTTTTCACTATCTAGCACTCAATTTTATCTGGGTACGACACGCTAACACAGGTCTATTTTTTTGATAATTCATCCCTTTTGAAGTGAAAGCTGTATGTGTAGCGATCAGCAGGATGTGTCGCAATACCCACCTCAAAGACTCTACCATTCTTATTAGCGTAGCGCCTCGTGACTGTTAGGGCTGGTGAGCCTTTTTTAGCCTTTAATTGATTAGCCTCAAACGCCGATATGGTAGTTGCGGTAATGTCAATTTGTGTTTCATCTGCAACTTCGCCGAACATTTCTGAAATTTGATCGGCAACTGGAATAAATTTATTTTTATGCTTTATTACTCCCGCATATTCTGGAGTGACATAGATTTTTGTGATACAGATTGGTACTGGATATCCTTTTGGATAACGTAAAGATTGAATTAAAAACCATGACTCCCCAACTGAACAATTGAGCAGGGCAGCCAAACTATGATCAGCTTCTACATAGCTTGTATCGAATACTTCTCGACTGGTCTCTCCGGGATAATTTAGTAGTTGTTGAATTGATCCGACTGATTGAACCAGTTGAGGAATACTGGTAGTAGCGATAACCAGTGAACCGGCCCGCGCTTTTCTAGTAATTAGACCGCTAGCTACTAGATAGGTAAGCGCTTGGCGCATGCTGTGCCTACTAGCCCCAAATATTTCACATAACTTTTCTTCAGTGGGTAATAGGGTGCCAATGGGATAGCGACCTGTTTTGATGTCATTCTCTAAAGTCTCTGAGATTTCCCAGTGCCTGATCAGTTTTTTGAGTGGTTTAGGCTGCATAGGGTTTATCTGTAAAAAAAGTATTGACTTAATTTGTTCGAACAATTAAATTGCATTGACGCTGTAAAACATCGTTTTGCTGATGCTTTAGATTATTTTATCTTAATTGTTCGAAAATATACGAATAAAAGCCAAATTATTATGACTTCAAAAGTAGTAGCTAAAAAAGATGACGGACCAAGGAAAGTCATTATTACTTGTGCGGTAACGGGGGCAATTCATACCCCATCTATGTCCCCGTATTTACCAATCACTCCAGATGAAATTATTGAGGCAGCTGTTGGCGCCGCAGAGGCAGGGGCGGCCATCATTCATTTGCATGCCCGAGACCCCATCACGGGCAAACCAGATCAGTCTCCTGCCGCTTTTGCCAAGTTCTTGCCGCAAATCAAGGCGAGAACGGGCGCTGTTCTGAATTTAACTAGTGGGGGATCTCCCACTATGACTATTGAGGAAAGAATTCAGCCATCCCTCACATTCTCTCCAGAAGTCGCTTCACTCAATATGGGTTCAATGAATTTTGGACTCTACCCCATGTTGTCTCGATTTCAGGACTTCAAGTTTGATTGGGAGCGGCAGTACCTAGAAGGCAGTAGAGATTTAATCTTTCGCAATACCTTTAGCGATATTGAATATGCACTCAACATGCTCAGTGAGCAAGCCATTCGCTTTGAATTTGAGTGTTATGACATTGGGCATTTATATAACCTAGCCCATTTTATTGAACGTGGATTAATTAAGCCCCCATTTTTTGTTCAGTCTGTTTTCGGAATATTAGGAGGCATTGGCACACATTATGAGGATGTGGTTCATATGAAGCGAACGGCTGACCGACTATTCGGAAGTGATTATCGATGGTCTGTGTTGGGCGCTGGTAAAAATCAATTACCTATTGCCGCCATGAGTGCTGGCATGGGAGGCAATATACGAGTTGGGCTAGAGGATAGTCTTTGGATCAAAAAAGGATCACTAGCAAAATCCAATGCAGAGCAAGTTCTAAAAGCTAAAGCGATTGTTGAAAGTCTGGGATTAGAGGTGGCCACACCTGATGAGGCAAGAGAAATTTTGCAATTAAAAGGTTCGGCTGCGGTAAGAATTTAAGTTATATAAAAAAGGAGATTGAGGATGGCGCGTATTCCATTAGTTCCGTTGGATTTAAAAGAGCCTAAAGAGATTGTTGATGCAGTACGAAAAAGACGGGGTGGGGAGCTATCAGAGCTTGATCGTCTGTTATTACATAGCCCAGCCTTTACTGAGGGCTATAACTTTTTTTTAGGTAAGGTTCGTAATAATCTCACTACGATTCCAAAACTTAGAGAATTGGCAATGTGTACGGTAGCGGTAGTGAATGAAGCTGACTATGAATACAATGCGCACCTTCCTCTTTTTGTTGCTGCAGGCGGTACCCCAGAGCAAGGTAAAGAAATATTAAATCTTGAGAGTGCAATAAACAATACTTCATTATTTAATGCTACTGAAATTGCTGTTTTGCGTCTTACGCTTGAAATGACAAGGGACGTCAAGGTTTCTCCAGAAACCTTCGCATTGGCAAAAAAGGCAATGGGCGGTGATCAAGAGCTAGTCGATTTGGTTGGAACGATTGCCACTTACAACTTAGTTTCTAGATTTCTAGTTGCCTTTGAGCTGCATTAATTCAATGAATACTACTTGCTGGAGGTGTAATGGAAGTTGATATGGTATCTCCTGGATTTGAAAAAATTGTTCCACCTGATTCAAAATTAGAGGTGATTGCGAACGATTTACTGTTTGGCGAGGGCCCGGTTTGGAATAGCAAAACAGGCGAATTTTTTTGGGTCGACATTATTGGCGACACTATTTGGAAGTACAAAAAAGGCGTTGGGCGTGAGGTAGTAATGCAGCCGAGCTATAAGGCGGATGGACTCACGTTTGATTTGGAAGGGCGTTTAGTGGTTGCGGGTTGGGCTTGGCGCCGAGTATGGCGACTAGAGCATGATGGCAGTATCACCACCTTGTGCTCTGAGTTTGATGGTCAAAAATTGAATACGCCAAACGATATTGTTGTGAAATCAGACGGCTCGATCTACTTTACAGACCCATCAGGAGCCTTAAATAATGTGGAAATGCAAGGTGAAGATCTGCAGCGCTATATGGATTATCACGGCGTCTTTCGTATAGATCCCAATGGCGAGGTGACTTTAGTAGTAAAAGATTTTGTATACCCTAACGGCCTTGCATTTTCAGCAGACGAATCTTTGCTGTACATCAATGACACACGCGAAAATCTCATCAAAGTATATGAAGTGAATCCAGACGGTAGCGTTAAAAACGGGAAATTGCTATGTAAGCTCGCCGGCTCAGAGGCGGGCGTTGCAGACGGCATGAAGATTGATGTGCTAGGGAATATCTATTGCACCGGCCCTGCTGGGATTCAGGTATTTTCACCTCAGGGTGATCTATTAGGGCGCATCAAAATACCTGGACATGCCACGAATTTAGGTTTTGGAGATGATGATTGGAAAGGTTTATATATCACTACCTATTCCTCTGTATTTAAAGTGCGACTTGGCGTTGCTGGTCTTCCTGTAAAAATTAATTAAGGGAGCATTATGAGCTGGAGCTTTGAAAAATTATTTGACACTGGTGGTAGACCCTTGGGCGGAATGGCTTGGGATGGTGCAAAAATGTTGTTTGCAGATATCAATGACAACGCAATTCGCTCATTTCATGCGCATTCTCGTTCCTTAGCCGTAGAGCGTAAATTTACCAATCGGATTAATGGAATAGCTTTTGGTGCTGATGGCGCGCTCTATGGTTGTCAAGAGGGCTCAAGAAGGGTGATCAGAATGCTTGATGATGGATCGTCTACTGCAACCTCAACTCATTTGAATGGCGTTCCTCATAACCACCCCCATCTGATTGTGTCGGATCGTCATGGCGGATTTTTATTTACTGATTGTTATCACCCATTATTAGCGTCGGGACCTCAGGTTTTTCCAATGCTGAAGCATCAATCGGTATTGAAATTGCATTTAGGTCCACGACCACAAAGTCACTGGGAGATCGAGCGCATCACCTTCGATACTATTCGCCCACGCGGTGTTGCTTTGTCTCCAGATGAAAAAACCCTTTATGTATCTGATACAACAAATGAGCCTGGTGGTTTGAGGCAAATTAGGGCCTATCCTCTTTTAGAAGACGGGACTCTTGGTCCATTCATACTCTTTCATAACTTTGGTGAGGATTACAAAGGCATACATCGTGGTGCTGAGGGTTTAACTGTGGATCAACACGGCAACCTTTTTGTGGTCGCAGGCAGTAATAGAAGCGGGCCAGGCCCAATGGTTTATATCTTCTCACCAGCAGGCCGAGTAATCACATCTCATCAATTGCCAGATTGCATCCCAGTTAACTGTGCCTTTGGGGATGTTGATCTTAGTTCCCTGTATGTGAGTACTGAGGATGGAAAGCTGTTTAGAGTTGAAAACACTGGTTTTATGGGGCTCAAGCGAATTTAGATAACTAGGGCGTTAAAAAAGAGGAGATGAAATGAAGCACCGTTTCTTAGGCATTAAATGTCTTTTAACAAGTTTGTTTCTACTGATTGCGCCTTTAGTTTCGGGATCCGCGATTGCTCAAAAATATCCTGATAGACCAATTAAAGTGGTTATACCTTATCCTGCAGGTGCGATTGGCGACATAATTATGCGTATGGTTGGTCAGCGTTTAACTGAAAAGTTAGGTCAGCCGATTGTCATTGATAACAGATCCGGAGGCGGTGGCTTAGCTGCTACCGAGGCTGTTGCGAAGTCTACCCCAGATGGTTATACGCTTCTTCTCAATGGTCCTAATCATGTAAGTAATTTAGGATTGTTTGCAAAGGTCCCTTACGACCCGGTTCTTGATTTTGTACCAATTACAGCCATAGCTGATTCTCAAGTGGTCTTAGTGGCGCACAAGTCTGCTGGAATTAAGACAATGCAGCAGTTAGTTGAGGCTGCAAAAGCCAATCCAGGCGCTTTGAACTATGGATCATCAGGAAGCGGTACGGGCACTCATCTAGCTGCCGAGATGCTTTTGCGGGCATACGGTATCAGCATGACCCATATTCCTTACAAAGGAGGCTCTCCAGCAATCACGGGGCAGGCGGCCGGTCAAGTGCAGGTTTCATTCTCTGCTGTTCCATTGGCTTTAAATTTTATAAAAGATGGCACTCTCATTCCGTTGGCAGTTGGTGGAGCGCAAAAAGTCAGCTCCTTACCAAATGTTCCCACCTTTAAAGATCTGGGCATTATGGATTATGACGTTGAAATTTGGTTTGGATTATTGGCACCAAAAAATACTCCACTATCGATTGTGAATGTGATTTATGAGGAAGTTCGAAAGTATGCTGCAGACCCTGCGGTGATGGAGAAATTTGCAACTATGGGTCTTACCCCAATTGCATCATCACCAGCGCAATTTTCTAATTTTATTAAAGCGGAGACAAAACGCTGGCCACAGCTGATTCGTGAACTCAATATTACTGCGGACTAATTAAATAAAAAGGAATAGGGCGAATGAGTCTCAACAATTCAGAATTATCGAGGATCTATCAAAATGATGGATTTGTATGTCCAGTCCCAGCTATCGGGAAAGATCTTGCATCACAGGCTTTAGAAAAAATTGAGGCAGTTGAAGCAGCTCATGGTGGCAAGTGGCCTAGTGAGTACGCACTAAAACCCCATTTGGTCTATCCGTTTCTAGATGAGATTGTTAAGCATCCCACTATTTTAGATGCGGTGGAAAAGATTCTTGGCCCAGATATTATTTGTTGGCAGTGTCGCTTTTTTATTAAAAATCCCGGAGATGGTGGTTTTGTATCTTGGCACCAAGATATTTCTTATTGGGGTGTTGATATTAGCGAAAACATTTTGACTGCTTGGCTAGCATTTACCCCTGCCACTAAAGTAAATGGTGTAATGAAGGTGATTCCGGGGACGCATAAATTAAAACTGCTACCTCATCGCGAAGGTGCCGGAAGCGCCTTAACGGTTCGCGGTCAAGAGGTAGATGTAGATGTGGATGAAAGTCAGGCTGTTTACATGGAACTTCAATCTGGAGAGATGTCTTTGCATCATGTAAAACTGTTCCATGGCTCTGATCCGAATGAGAGTGATCAAAGAAGGGTTGGTTTAGCAATCCGCTATATGCCTACCCGAGCAAAGCCGTTGGATGGCCTACCAAAAGACTCTGTAACTTTAGTAAGAGGGGTTGATAACTTTAATTACTTTCATCATGAATTTCCACCGAAGAGGGATATGGATCCAGCCTCAGTTGAGCAGCATAAAAGAATTACAGATACCTATAAGATCATTAATGATATGGCAGCAAGTCGTCTGCACGAAACGATCAGTTCCCAATAATAGAAAGTTATATATGTCTAGGGAATTATTAATCGGTATCACTGGTAATGCTGTAGTGAATACCGACAAAGATACATTTGATGTTGATACTCGATTTCGGCTTGCAAAGGAATCAGGTTTTGATTATTTTGATAAGACTCCACCTACTGGAGAGTTAGAAATTTATCAAAGAGCTAGCGAGAAGCATGCATTGCCAATTCGGTGTGGGGGTTTTTATTACACCAGGAACCGAGATGAAGACCTATTAGCCTGGCATATGAGAATGGCTAGGGAGTTAGGCACTGTTTTGCAAAATATTCAAATAAAGCCAAAAGATGCTGATGGAAAATTCTTATCAGATCAGGATATTGCCGAGGTATATCTGTATGCCTATGAATTAGGGCAGCGATTCAATATTATCCCTAGCTTTGAAGTGCATATCAATATGTGGTCTGAGCATTTTGGCAGGGTTTCTAAAGTAGGTGAGATAGTTGAAAAACAAGGTGCGAAATTTAACATCACCTTAGACCACTCACACGTTATCTTTAAGATTGATAATCCGAAAGAGCAAGAAGTGCTTGGCATGAAGGAAGATGTTGATGCTGGCCGAGTTATTTTGGATCCTTTTAAACCTGGAAATGTCGCCTCTGAATGGATCGAAAGAAATTACGTTACTCATTCCCATGCAAGACCTGCAATCCCAGCGAATCCCGTCAATATTTGGGCTAAGCATCCAGACGGTAGCTTTGGACGAGGAGTTCAATATCCCTTTATTCAGCCTGGAGAGGGGGAGTGGCACTCGAGCTGGAGCGAAGAAAATCTAGAGCCATGGAAAGAAGTCGTTCGTCAATTGTTGCGACACCATGCTAGCAATACAAAGAGTTGTCTAGGACAAATCTCAATGGAAATTATTCCAGCGCCAGATTATGGCGGCGGTGGCAAGTATTCCTTGCTTGCCAACAATATTGCTTGTGCTGATTGGATACGTAAGGAGTGGGCATCTTTACAAACAACGAATACTTTTACTCACTAAGGTAAGAATGAAAACTAAAGCAGCAGTTGCGTATCAGGCCGGGGCTCCACTTGTGATCGAGGAGGTTGAATTAGAGGGGCCTCGTGCAGGAGAAGTTTTAGTAGAAATTAAGGCCACCGGTATTTGCCATACCGATGAATTTACCCGCTCCGGCGCTGATCCGGAAGGACTTTTTCCTGCGATATTGGGCCATGAAGGTGCTGGTGTTGTTGTTGATGTAGGTCCTGAAGTGCGTTCTTTAAAGAAGGGTGATCATGTCATTCCGCTCTACACACCAGAATGTCGTCAATGTGAGTATTGCATTAGTGGCAAAACAAACTTATGCCAAGCGATTCGTGTTACCCAAGGTCGAGGTGTCATGCCAGATGGTTCGAGCCGTTTTTCTCTTAATGGAGAAAAAATATTTCACTACATGGGCACTTCTACATTCTCAAACTATACCGTTGTACCTGAAATTGCATTAGCCAAGATTCGAGAGGACGCCCCTTTCGATAAGGTTTGTTACATAGGATGTGGGGTAACTACTGGTATCGGAGCCGTTATTAATACAGCGAAGGTAGAGCCAGGTGCCAATGTAGTAGTTTTTGGTTTAGGGGGCATAGGCTTAAATGTCATTCAAGGGGCGAGATTGGCTGGCGCCAATATGATTATTGGTGTTGATCTAAATCCGCAAAGAGAATTACTAGCTAGAAAATTTGGGATGACGCACTTTGTTAACCCAAAAGATGTTCAGGGCGATATCGTGCCCTATCTCGTAGATCTCACTAAGGGTGGGGCGGACTATAGCTTTGAGTGCATCGGAAACGTAGAGGTAATGCGCCAAGCTTTGGAGTGCTGCCATAAGGGGTGGGGTGTTTCGGTGATTATTGGCGTGGCAGGCGCAGGCAAGGAAATTGCAACTAGACCATTTCAATTGGTTACAGGAAGGGTCTGGAAGGGCACTGCTTTTGGCGGCGCAAAAGGGAGACGTGATGTACCAAAAATTGTTGATTGGTATATGGATGGAAAAATTAACATTGATGACTTAATTACTCATACCCTGACTCTCCCTGAGATTAACAAAGGGTTTGACCTAATGCATTCAGGGGAATCTATCCGAAGCGTGGTCGTTTTTTAACACTGAGCATGAACCTATCTATGAAAGAGGACTGACTTAATGAAGATGAGCCATCGATTGTTTTTAGTGTTGAGCATGGCGATGGCATTTGTTATGCCTAGCTTTGCCCAAGAGTATCCTAGCCGTCCGATAAAAATGATTATGCCGTTCGCTCCGGGCGGAGCAGGTGATTTTATTGGCCGTATTTTGTCAGTAAAAATGTCAGAGATTCTGGGCCAGCAAGTTTTCATTGATAACAAGCCGGGCTTGGGTGGAAATGTGGGGTTGGCAATGGCTGCAAAATCGCAGCCTGATGGATACACCATTGTTTATGCAAATATTGGTGCTGTGGCAATTAATCCTGCGCTTTATCCAAATTTAAATATCAACCCCCTCAAAGATTTTGTACCGATCACTTTAATTGCAGATGTGCCCAGTGCTTTGGTTGGCAATATCGATTTTCCACCTAAAAATGTACCTGAACTTATCGCTACTTTAAAAGCCAATCCAAACAAGTTCAATTTTGCTAGCCCCGGGGGCGGAAGTGCCAATAGGTTAGAGACTGAGGTATTTATGCAAAGTACCGGAACAAAAATGGTACATATTCCCTATAAGGGTGGTGGCGGGCAAGCAGCTATTGGGCTTATTAGTGGTGATGCCCAGATTATGTTTAATACATTGCCATCCCTAAAGCAATTTATTTTAAGTGGCAAAGTTAAGGGATATGCCGTCACAAGCGCAGCCCGACAGCCTGATTTACCGGGCATACCAACGATGCTTGAGTTAGGTTATCCAGAGTTAGTTACGGGGTCCTGGCAGAGCTTCTTAGTACCCGCGAATACCCCAAGAGCCGTCGTCAATAAGCTGTATGCAACGATCATACAGATTCTAGAGATGCCCGATGTCAAGGAGAAGTTAGCATCTGGTGGAGTAAATGTCATGACTAGTAAATCTCCCGAAGCAGCCAGACAGTTTATGCAGGCAGAAATTGAGCGCTGGGGGAAAGTTGTAAAGGATTCCGGGACTTCACCAGATTAGATTTAATGGAAGATGGATAATTTTAGGAACTCTATGAGCCAATCA
Organism: Burkholderiaceae bacterium; assembly: GCA_947452535.1. GTDB lineage: Bacteria > Pseudomonadota > Gammaproteobacteria > Burkholderiales > Burkholderiaceae > Polynucleobacter. The sequence continues at coordinate 24,470 of CANGCM010000017.1, forward strand.
ATTACAAACTCGAACTCGTTGACAAAAGATCAAACTGATTTTTATGATCGCAATGGATACTTGGCGCCGGTCCCAGCAGTAGGTAGTGATATGGCACGCAATACATTATCTAAAATTGAATCTTTCGAGACAAAGCACGGCGAATTTCCACAAAAGGGATTGAAGGCGCATCTCTATTTACCTTGGATGGAAGATATAGTTCGTCACCCTCAAATTCTTGATGCGGTTGAGACAATTATAGGCCCCGATATATTGTGTTGGTCGAGCCGATTCTTTATCAAGAACCCAGGGGAGAAAGGTTTTGTTTCATGGCATCAAGACGTAACCTACTGGGGATTGGATGTATCTGAAAACATCCTTACTGCATGGATCGCATTTACACCTGCTACTAAGGCTAATGGAGTCATGAAAGTGATTCCAGGCACACATAAGAAGGTTGTGGAGCATCGAGAGGGTGCAGCTAGTAATATGCTCCTAAGGGGGCAGGAAGTTGCAGTAGAGGTCAATGAAAAAAATGCTGCTTTTATGGAATTAGCGGCGGGAGAAATGTCCTTGCATCATGGACTCATTTTTCATGGATCTGATAATAACTATTCTGACTCTCGCCGAGTTGGGTTTGCAGTTCGTTATATGCCTCCAAGAGTCAAGCCATTAGATGGCTTGCCAAGAGATAGCGCAATGCTTGTGCGGGGAGAGGACCATTATGGCCACTTCGATCTTGAACCCAGTGCAAAAAGCGAATTAGATCCTGATGCGGTTTCTTTTCATAAGAAGGCTACAGATACTTATCAGGCAATCAATCGCGCAGCTGCAAATAAGCATGTCGAAACTCTAAAGAAACAGTCATAGTTTGAATAAAAATTTGAACATTCTAAAAACGAATTTAGCGCACATCTATCTAGTATGAGCGGCTTAAAGAGTGTGGTGGGTAGATCAATAAAGTAATTAGACCTGCGGTTCATTTAATCCCTTTGGCTAATTTCTTAGATATAGATCCTTCTTAGGCATTTTTTTAGTGGCGCGCATGATCTAGCTTTGTTCAGAGTTAATTTACCAATATTGATTTATGATGCTCTATTCAAGTTTATAAAAAATGAGATATGAGACACCTTCAAAAAATTGGCTTTTTTCTATTCTGCGCCCCATTCATCACATTTAGTGCCTATGCTGTGGATATATATCCGGTGCGGCCCGTTAAAATTATTGCCCCACAAGCGCCAGGCGGTGGGGTAGATATTGTTGGCAGAATTATTGCGGACCAGTTGCGTATTGCAACAGGACAATCTTTCTTAATTGACAATCAAGCTGGTGCTGGTGGTGCAATCGCTGCAAAAATGACTGCCAGAGCTGCTCCAGATGGCTATACATTGATGATTGGTTATGTTGCAACGCATGGTACCAATCCCGCAGTCAAAAAGAATATCTACGATCCGATTAAAGACTTCACAGCGATTGGGATGATTGGTGGTACTCCAAATATTTTGGTAGCTTCAAAAACAGTTCCAGTGAAGACCTTGCAGGAGTTTATAACTTATGCAAAAGCGAATCCATCTAAGGCTGATTATGGTACTTCAGGGGTTGGCACACTAAATCACTTGTTGATGGAAGAGTTTAAGACTGTTTCAGGTATCCCTAGCATGGCTGTTCCATATCGCAGTATTGGACAGGCATTTACGGACTCCATTGGTGGACAAATCCAGGTTATTTTCCCGGGGCTATCTGCGGCAATGCCTCATATTCGTGAAGGCTCTTTTAAGCCTTTAGCAATCACGGGTGAAAAACGAAATCCCTTAATGCCAAACGTACCGACCTTTAAGGAATCTGGTTTCGAGGGATTCAATAGTCTGACTTGGTATGGAATTGTTGGGCCGCCAGGGTTACCAATTGCTATTCGTGATCAATTAAATAAAACTTTAGCGCAAATATTGGCTAAGCCAGAGGTCCAAAAGTTATTAGCAGACCAGGCTATCACCATCATGCCGATGACCCCAGACCGTTTTGAGAAATATATCACTGCAGAAGTAAAGCACTGGACTGAAGTAGCCCGTGTGAGCAAAGTAGAAGCGGATTAATGAATGAAAAATTTACCTGATCTTTCCGTATCGGAGAAATTAGCCCAGGCATTTTTAGAAATGCCAAATGAGTTACCGAAATCCATGCAGGTCTTGTGTGATTCTTTATTAATAGACGTCGCTGGTCTTTGCGTTGCTGCTCGTAGTGCGGACTATGTCCAAGCTACTATGCGCGCTACCAATGAGCCTGGAAATTGCGTTGTCATAGGTCATCAAGGTCGCTTTAATGTGGCGACGGCAGCTTTGGTCAACGGAACTGCCACCCATGGCGAGGATTATGACGATACCTTTGAGGGTGGCCCTATTCATGCTGGAGCTGTCATCGTTCCTGCGCTCCTCGCTGCGGCAGAGAAACACCAACTTTCTGGTGCTGATATCGCCAGAGGAATAGCGGTTGGTTCTGAGCTGATGTGTCGCTTATGCAGTGTTGCTCCTAAATTAGTTCATAAGGCTGGCTTTCATCCGACGGCTGTTTTTGGTGCTCTTGGAGCGGCCGCTGGAGTTGCTTCAGCACTGAAATTATCTCAAGCGCAGTGGGTTAATGCGCTCGGTATCGCGGGTAGTATGGCATCCGGCATTATTGAGTATCTTGCGGAGGGCACTTGGACCAAGCGCATGCATCCGGGTTGGGCAGCCCAGTCGGGTTATCGTGCCGCTCGAATGGCGCAAGAAGGCTTTACTGGTCCGCGCACCTTGTTTGAAGGTGACCACGGTTTTTTTCATGCTTTCGCAAACCTCGATACAGGTGATTTTTCCGAAATGCTAGATGGCGTTGGCAAAGTCTGGTTGTCTTCTGAAATGGCCTTTAAGCCTTATGCATGCGGGACGATGGCGCATCCCTTTATTGACTGCGCTAGAAAGTTGCTAGCTGAGGGATTAAATCCTGATGATGTTGAATCGATTGTCTGCAATACAGCTGAAGGTATCGTGCATCGTCTTTGGGAGCCCTTGTCATTAAAACAAAATCCACCCAATGGATATGCTGCTAAATTTAGTATTCCCTATGCAATTGCGGTCGGTATGTTGCGTAACAATGCCGGCTTGGATGATTATGAAGAGCAGGTTGTGCATGATCCATTGGTTCGTGCTTTGGCTTCAAAGGTGTCTTATCGAATTGACCCCAATAATCCCTACCCAAAACAATTTACAGGGCATCTACGCGTTACCTTAAAAAATGGTGAAGTTCTTGAAGTCAGTCAGGGTCATTTCCGAGGCGGTAGAGATGAGCCGATGTCGATTGAATCGCTTGAAGAGAAGTTTCTAGCCAACTGTCAGTATGGAGGGTGGACTCTGAGTGACGCTAGCGCAGCCTTAACTTGCTTGAGGGGTATTCGTTCTGCACCTTCTTTGGATTTAAGTCCCTTAGCTAAATGAATCATCTTTTGAAAGACTATGAATGATGTTGACTGATTCGCTAAAGGGTCGCGTTGCTATCGTTACTGGCTCCGCAAAAAATATTGGTAAGGAAATTGCTTTGGAGTTAGCGCGAGAAGGTGCTTCTTTAGTGATTAATGCACGTTCTTCCTTAACTGAAGCCAATGAGCTTATGCAGGAAATACACACTTTGGGTGGTAAGGCCTGTGTTCATATGGCGGATGTGAGTACTCCAGAGGGTGCTACTTCATTGGTAAAAGCGGCGATTGAACATTTCGGAGCCGTAGATATTTTAGTAAACAACGCTGCTGTCAGGCGACATTCCTCTCTGGATACTTTAGAGCTCGCCGAATGGCGTGAGGTTATGGGTTGTATTCTGGATAGCGCCTATCTCTGTACTCGTATGGCTTTACCGTATTTACGCCAATCAGATATGGCAAGCGTCATTAATATTGGCGGCATGTCAGCACACACTGGTTCAAAAGAGCGCGCACATGTTCTGGCAGCGAAGTCGGGGTTGATTGGCCTCACTAAAGGGCTTGCTCATGATCTTGGCGATGATGGCATTACGGTTAACTGCGTAGTCCCTGGATTAATTGATACCGTCAGAGGAGAAAGTGCTGGCACTGGTAAACCAGAGCATCACTCCAAAAATAAAACACTGATTGGTAGAAAAGGTGATCCACGCGAAGTAGCCTATCTAGTGGCTTTTTTGTGTAGCTCTAAAGCCAGATACCTTACCGGTCAAACCTTGCATGCGAACGGTGGCGCTTATTTAAACTGATGGGCTTGTAGATTAAGCTCGGTATGCATACTGGGCATCTCAAATATTGAGCGCCCAGTGATCTTATTTCATTGACTTACCTAGTTATTGCTTAGGCATTGCCTTGACTACCTTAATCATTCGGTCGCCATCTTCTTGAGCAAATTTCTTGAATTCATTGGCATCGCGGTAGTCAAAAATCATCCCTCTTTGATTCATCGCGGTTTCGATTTGACCTGATTGCACGCCTTCTTTGATCGCCTTATTGAGAGTATCGATAATTGCTGAAGGTGTACCTGCTGGTACATACAATCCATTCCAAATATTGTATTCAGCATCAAACCCAGACTCACGATAGGAAGGCACATTCGGCAATAATTTAATGCGCTTTGGCCCGGAAACAGCAATTGGGCGAACTTTTCCAGATTCAATCTGCGGGATAGCTACCGAAGGAATGGCTGTAGTCATGTCCACCTGGCCACCTAGTAACGCGAGCATAGAGGGGCCGCCACCTCCAAAAGGAACCTGCAAAAACTTAGCACCAGCTGCATATGCCAGCATCTCGACTGAGAGGTTAATGGGGCCAAAATTGCCTGATGATGAGTAGGTGATCGCATTCGGCTTTTCCTTGGCCGCTTTCATCAGATCATTTAAGGTTTTCCAGGGCGCATCAGATTTAACTAACATGACCATCGGATCATTGGAGACCATGGCGATTGGAGTCAGTTGGTTTACTTCATATAAGGATGTTTTTCCTTGTGCGCGTTCAGCATCAGGAGATACCATGATTGAAGAAAGACCCATCAGCAAGGTGTATCCATCCGGTTTTGCATTTGCGACAAATGCATTGCCAATTTGCCCGCCAACGCCTGGCTTAAAGTTCACAATGACTGATTGCTTGAGGATTTTGGTTAATACGTCAGCTAACACCCTTGCATTTGCATCAGATGATCCACCTGGAGGATTGGGAACAATCAGGGTAATGGGTCTATTAGGGTAAGGATCTTCTGCAAATACATTTGATGCAAATAAGGCTGGCAATAGCAACGCGATCGCAAGTAGTTTTTTAAACATGGTGCATTCCTCAATTCATATAGAAATTTAGTACAAATACATTGGACAACATATTAATCTGCCGAGACTAGAAAGTTTGATCTCCGTAATCCTATCAAATATTTAATGCATATCTTATGATCTTAGAAGAGCTAAAGATCATTCTTTGGGTATATTAAACACTTTATAACGATATTAGGGTGAATCCTATGGCAACTTATACGGAGATGCAGGGTCGCGCTGTTGCTATTACAGGGGCCGCAGCGGGTATAGGTGAGGTGGCAGCAAGGTCTTTTTACGGGCAAGGCGCACACGTATATCTATTGGATCTCGATACAGCAGGAATTAAGAAGATAGCAGCTGAGTTAGGTGATCGGGCATACCCAATCCAAGTGGATATTACGGATCCACAATCTGTCTTAGAGGCATTTAATGCCATAGACCATGCGGGTAATGGTCTTGATGTTTTCATCAATTGCGCTGGGGGTTATAAGAAGTTATTAACAGTCGAGGAAATGGATCTGGATGAGTGGGACAGCACAATCTCTCTAAACCTCAGGGCTGTATTTCTTTGTTGCCAAGCAGCAATTCCTAGATTAAAAAAGTCCAAAGCTGGGCGGATCATTAATGTCACATCTATATCTGGTCGAACGGTTCATGCCGCCTCTTCTCCAGCTTATGGCTCTGCCAAGGCGGCCGTTACTCAGCTAACCCGGTTTTTAGCTTATGAGCTCGGACCTTATGGTATTACTGCGAATACGATTGCACCACTGACAACCTTAACGCCTAGAGTGGCAGCCCTGAGAACTCCGGAAGATATTGCTCGCATTGCTTCACAAGTACCTCTCGGTAGAATAGCAACGACTGATGATCATGTTTCTGCAATGTTGTACCTAGCCTCAGATGGAGCAGCTTTTGTTACTGGCATTGCTTTGGATACCAATGGCGGTAGGGTGATGCTCTAAGCAAATTAACCAATATGGGAGACTGATGTGAGAATCTTAATGGTATTCAGAATGCTAGCTGCTGCAGCTTGTCTATTGGCATTCTCAAGTTACTCCCACGCCCAAGCGTGGCCCAATAGTTCAATTACTTTTGTTACGCCTCTAGCGGTAGGGAGTGCATCAGACGTCGCCTTGCGTATTGTGTCTGAGCAAATTAGTAAGTCACTAGGCCAATCGATTCTGATTGATAACCAAACGGGGGCATCAGGAGCAATTGGCGCCGAAAAGGTTGCCAATGCAAATCCAAATGGATCTGTATTTTGTGGCTGCAACAATGCGATCTTGAGTGTTCTACCCCAATTAAGAAAAGTGCCTTATAGCCCCTCGAAAAGCTTCAAACCTATAGGGATGGTTGCAGTACTGCCAACGGTTCTGGTTGTTAATGCCGACTCCCCATTCAAAACAGTAAAAGACATTGTTGACTTTGCAAAAGCAAATCCTGGAAAAGTTGAATATGCTTCAGGGGGAGTGGGTAGTCCACAGCATATAGCGATGGCCATGTTTGAATCCATGGCGGGCATTAAATTTACCCATGTTCCCTATAAAGGCGCTAGTCAAGCAGCGGTTGGTGTTGCTGGCGGTGAAGTACCCGTGATGTTCAATGCGATTGGCACAGTTTTGCCTTTAATCAAGTCTGGAAAATTACGACCCATTGCAATTGCTGGTTCCCAAAGAACACCCATCATGAACGATATTCCAACGGTAAGTGAATCTGGTATTCCAGGATATAACTATGCATCTTGGGTTGGGATTATCGGACCAGCTGGGATTTCTGATGAGATAGTGGGCAAACTCTCCGGCGAGATCTTAAAAACGCTGGCGATGCCTGAAATCATTAAGAAGTTAAGTGACAACGGGATTGACCCATACCCGATGAGTGCCTCGCAAATGAGTGCTTTTATGGCTGCTGATTACCAGCGTATGGGTAAGGTGATTAAAGAGGCGGGTATCAGCGGTGATTAATGCAAAAGCGAAGTGGCAGGGGCGGCAGTTCCATTACCAGCCCGAGAAAAGTCATGTTCATCCTTTCTTGGTGGGCCTATGGAATGCGGTGAGAGAAGAAACGAATGGCTTAGTTGATATTGAGGTTTACGCTGACAATGGCGGCACGAAGCTCGCTCATCTAGAGGTAGTAGATCAAGTAATTGATGGGCAGATTCAATTTTATGCATTGATGGGCAGCATTATGGGCCCCTTGGTCCCTGCAATGAATATACAAAGCTTGCCCTTTATATTTAGAAACAGTGAAGACGTTTATGCCTCAATGGATGGAGCGCTGGGAGATTTTCTTCGTCAAGAACTTCACTCAAAGGGCGTCTATCTGCTGCCATCAGGATTAATGGAAAATGGATTTCGCCATATCGTCACCAATAATCGTCCCATTTTTAACGCAGCAGATTTGGAAGGCTTAACCATTCGTATTCCAGAAGGTGAGGTATTTGAAGATACATTCAAAGCGTTTGGTGCTCACCCAGTTCAGCTATTTGTCTTGGAGCTTTATGAGGCCTTAAGGAATGGAAGTTTGCAAGCCCAGGAGAATCCTCTAGCCATTATTGAGTCACTGAAATTGTATGAAGTGACTAAGTACATTTCCAAGACATCCCACATGTGGTCGGGTTTCAATATTATTGGCTGCCTCAGTTTCTGGGAGAGCATGCCGATTGATATTCAAGAAATTATTCTGAAGAACGTGAAAAAATTTGTTGATCAGCAGCGCGAATATACGGTTAATCTTAATCACAATTTATCTGAAACTCTGCAAAACCGAGGGATGGTGATTAATGTTGCTGATACATCCACTTTCCGCAACCATTTAGGGAAGAACTTCTATCAGAAGTGGAAAAATGAAGTAGGTGATCACGCCTGGAATCTTTTAGAAGAGCAGGTCGGCAAACTGGTCTAGCCCCCCATCAGCCGATAGACCGACTAATAAGGGTTTTTACTAAGCCATCATTCAAGAGATACGATTCTTTCAGTATTCTGATGGATGAAACTGGATTCTTACTCGAACTCATTCAGTTTCATTTAGTATTTGACTGATAAGCAATTCAAAATGAGTAGGGGGCAAACATGAATCATGAGCCATCAAATCGCAGGCGCTTTCTTAAGGGCGCTATCGCAGGGAGCGCCGCTGCTGTTACGGGCGTAATACCCAATTCAATTCAAGCTCAAAATATGGGTATATCTCAAAATACGATTACCGCTAATCAGGCATACCAGTTTTTTAATTTGGAGGAACAGGCCTTTATCGAAGCGGTTGTGAATCATATGATTCCTGCGGATGAATTATCTCCAAAAGGAACAGAGATTGGTGTCAATATTTACATCGATCAAGCTTTGGCGAATGGCTGGGGTAAGGGAGAGCGTTTATACAATCATGGGCCATGGAAGAAGGGCTTGCCTACACAAGGCTACCAATCACCGCTAACTCCTGCCGAGCTATATCGAGTTTCTATCACCAAATCGAATATTGTTTGTACTGAGCGTTACGGAAAATGGTTTGATCAAATTTCAGAAGCGCAGCGACAAGAATTTTTATTGGCACTATCTTCTGGAAAAGTGGATTTCAAGGATGGCCCATCATCCAAAACCTTTTTTGACATGCTTTATCAAAATGTCATGGAAGGTATGTTCTCTGATCCCATTTATGGCGGCAATCAAAATAAAGCAGGTTGGCGCTTAATCGGCTTTCCTGGCGCAATTTCTTTGCATGCACAAGATGTCGAAACTTATCTTAATAAAAAATACACAGCACCAATCTTTGGTATCGCTGACCTTAGTTAATGCCTTCGTGAATACGGGAAGATCATGGTTACCAAATTAAAAGAGACGGATGTTGTTATTGTCGGTATGGGTTGGACAGGCGGTATCCTGGCGAAAGAACTTGCTGAAGCGGGGTTAAAAGTAGTCGCCCTTGAGCGGGGGGACATGCGAACCGCACAGAACGACTATGCACTGCCTAATATTCGAGATGAATTGCGTTATGTGATTCGTCAAGAGTTAATGCAGAACGCAGTAAGAGATACCCTGACCGCTAGAAATGATCTTTCTCAGGAGGCATTGCCGATTCGTAGGCTAGGCTCTTTTTTACCTGGAGAAGGGGTTGGTGGATCAGCGATTCACTGGAGTGGTGGCACATGGCGTTGGACGGATATGGAGTTCAAAATTCGTTCTATGTATGAAGACCGCTATGGCAAAAAATTCATTCCAACTGATATGACGATTCAGGATTGGGGTATTACGTACGCTGAACTCGAGCCTTACTATGACAAATTTGAGGCTGTTGCTGGTGTATCTGGAAAAGCGGGCAATATTAAAGGAGCTGTTCAGGATGGTGGCAACCCCTTTGAAGGTCCCAGAAGTCGAGATTACCCCTTACCACCACTAAAAAAGATCCTATCTTCTCAGCTGTTTGAAGGCGCTGCGAAAGATTTGGGTTATCACCCCTTTCCTAGGCCTTCTGCCAATGCATCCAAGGCCTATACAAATCCAGATGGCTCCCACTTTGGCGCTTGCCAGTATTGTGGCTATTGCCAACGTTTTGGTTGTGAAGCCAACGCCAAAGGTGGTCCACAAATGACGGTGATTCCCATCGC
>CANGCM010000018.1 GCA_947452535.1 Burkholderiaceae bacterium
CGCGACTGTCTTCAACATGCCGCCAAAAAAATTGAGCATGAGCTTTTTTTATAAGCATCACAAGCTTGCACTAGACAAGCCCTTTAACAATAACGTCACAGGAGACCTCGTAATGAAAAGAATCTTACTTGTATTTTGTAGTTTATTTATTTCCGGCATCTGCTTAGCTGCAGATGAATATCCAACCAGACCAATTACGTTCATTCTGGCTGTCGAACCGGGTTCTGATGGTGATGTTCTCGCTAGACCTCTGATGCAACGAGTCTCCAAAATATTGGGGCAGCCTATATTGATCTTGAATAAACCTGGTGCAGGTAGCGTAATTGGGTACAAAGAGATTCAGTCTGCAAAACCAGATGGCTATACACTCGGCTGGAGCTCAGCCACCATCATTACGAATAAGTTACAAGGAGTCTCGAATCTCGACTACAGAGACTTCACACAACTTGGCGCGTACGCTACCTTTTTCCCAATCCTCATCGCATCAAATACGAGCGCTGTGAAATTTACTAATATGCAGGAAGTGGTAGCTTATGCAAAAGCAAATCCAGGAAAAATTAACCTAGCCACTGCAGGTATTGGGCAAAGCTGGTGGGTGGGAGCAAAAACATTTTTAACTGGCACGAACTTAGAGATGGCCGGCATCCCCGTTACTGGAGCTGGCGCTGCTGTAGCCACCCTAGTTGCAGGTGGCCACGCTGAATTAGGTGTCTCAGGCCTTGCCTCAGCAAGACCCATGCTTCAAGGTGGGCAAGTCAGATTTATTGCCCCCATTGCCGAAGGCAGAGCTTCTGCTCCGTATGACAAATTCCCTACCCTAAGGGAGCTTGGCTTTAATGCCAGTTGGGAATCCACCAATGCGATCATTGGCCCTCCAAACTTACCCAAAGATGTCACCGCTACCTTAGTAGCCGCTGTTGAAAAAGCTGCTAACGATCCAGAATTTATCAAATTCGTAAATGACAGAGATGCACGTTGGGAATATTTAGCTCCAGAAAAAATTATCCCCAGTTTTGATAAAAGACGTACTGTCGTTCGCGAGATTATGCAAAAAGCTGGACTACTAAAAGAAAGTTCTTAAGCAAAAGCGATAAAGCTACCGGGTCATCTCGGTAGCAATCTTTTCAGCCAACATGATTGTTGGGATGTTCGTATTACCAGCAATCAAGTTCGGCATGATCGAAGAATCTACTACCCTGAGGCCGCTCACTCCATGTACTAGGCCTTGGCTATCCACTACAGCCTGAGGGTCATTGACATCACCCATCCGACAAGCTCCAACGGGATGGAACATACCAGCAATATTTTGAGTAATGTGCTCAGCTAGCGCCTTGGGATCGCGAACTAATGCCTGCAAATCCACTCGCTCACCGGTTAAAGTACTTAGCAAGTAATCGCTAGCAAATGGCAAAGCGTCCAGTATTGAGGCTAAGGTACGGGTCTTAAAGGCGTTGGCAGAATTGAGTTCATTTAGCAATCGAAGTCTATCTGTAAATCTCACGGGAAATGGCTTACCAGCAAGCGCACTTACCCGCTGATCAGCCAACATCTCCACTGCTTTTGCAAAAACAATGCTTAAGCGCTGCAAATCCACAGGGTCATCTAAGAAGTTGAACTCTATTTTTGGCAGCACTCCTGAATCACTACTGAGCAAGGAAATACTTCCTCTAGAGTTAGGTCGCAATAAGCAGGGGGCTAGGTTTCCAATCTGATGTCCTAGGGCACTCCAAGAAGTTTTGCTTTGGATATTGATGTAAAGATCACTAGGGGCAGTGTTAGGTAGGCCGGAAGAAAATCTAAAGCAGGTACTGGGGTGAGTGCGTAATTCTGCAGACTGCCTGCCCCGCTTTTTTAAATGCATTCCTAAAAATAAGATGGGGTGATTCTGTAAATTACGGCCAATGCCAGGACGATTTACCACAACTGGAATACCTAAATTTTGTAAGACTTGTGCATCACCCAAGCCTGAGCGCATAAGTAATGTAGGGGAAAATATACCCCCTCCAGAACTAATGGTTTGTGCAGCCCTAAAGATTTGCACGCTACCTCGTCTCTCCACCTCAACGCCAATCGCTTGAGTTCCTTCAAATACTATTTTGCGCACAAACGTGTTGTGCAAGACCTCTAAATTTGGCCTCGCTCGAACCGCAGAGGTCAGGTAGCATAGGGCTGTAGATGCCCTTCTATTGGGCGTGTTACACATCGGCACCGCTCCAAAGCCCTCCCGAAAGTCAGCATTCATATCACCAATAAATTGAATGCCTTTTGATTTTGCAAAAGCACTGAGTGCGTTTGTCAGAGGGGGCCACTGAGAATCTGCAATACGTCTGATGGGTATAGGCCCATCGCTACCATGCATTGGGCCAGTAAAGTTGAGGTCACTCTCTAGCTTGCAAAAATAGGGCAAGACATCATCCCAACCCCAACCCTTAGCGCCAGCTGCAACCCACTCAGCATAATCAGCAGGGGTACCCCTAAGCGATACCATTCCCATGACAGATCCGCCACCACCCATAACGCGGCCTTGAGGAAAGTGATTAGAACCAAATGCATGGGTGCGCCATGCAGCTCTGAGTCCTGGCCAGACATAACTCTTGTTGTAATAAGACGTTGGGTAACTATCTAAAATATCACTAGGCTCAGATCCAGGAATGACATCTTCTCCAGCCTCTAGCAGCAATACATTCGTATTGGGATTTTCAGTCAGCCTACTGGCAAGAACACATCCAGCGACACCCGCACCAATAATGATGTAGTCATACGTTTTAGTCATCTCGGTATTCTGTGCACTCATTTACTTAGTCTCTTCATTTTCGGCATACTTAGTTAAGCAGCTGATTCATTCCATTTTTACTATATATAGTAGTCCATTGGGGCTGACTCAAAAACTCTAAAAAATCTACAGCAGCTTCTGCATTGGTAGAGCTTAGAAAAATACCAGCACTAAACATCATCTCCATTTGCAACTCTGGGGGGAGTGGCCCAATATATTCTGTCCCTGGAAAGCCGACTAACTCACTAGTTAACTGAACGGCCAAATCAGCAGAACCATCTGTGAGTAAACTCGCTATCTGCCCTCCCGGCAAGGTAACCGCCTTCGCACCAACCTCATCCAATAAACCCATCTTTTCAAGTACTTGCGCAAAGTAAATGCCACTGACACCTGTCGTAGTGTACGCAATAGAACGTGTCTGAACTAAGGCATCCCTCAAAGACTCAACTGTCGATATATTCGGATGATTAGTATTAGACCGGCAGGACATGCCAACTCCAGTTGAAGCTAAGCTCTTGCAAGCGCCGGGAAGCAGCACTCCCTGCTCAAGCAACTCATCGATTGCAGGGCTAGCAAGAATCACCAGATCCGCCGCCTCCCCAGCCTTGATGCGATCCAAAATCATCGCAGTTGACCCATAGCTAATGTCGATCGACACCCTATTTTCTGCCTCATAAATAGGTGCTAATTCTTGAATAATGGCTCTGATGCCAACCGAGGAAATCAATTTCATATAGAGGGGTTATAAACCTTCACATTAAAAAGAGTTTCAATACATGAACAAAAGCTTAAAAAGCGCCTTTTGGATGCAAAATTTTTTGCGTATCGAAGTGATTCATTGTAAATTGATAAATAGCTTATTTTTCTAGAAATTATGAGCCATCTACACATAAAATATGACTATTCTATTTTGTTCGCTATTTACAAAACTCCTTATAAAAAATAAAGAAAGAATATTCTTATGAGACTTGGTTACTTTACGATGCCTTTGCATCCGCTTCATCGTGATAACACGGAGCTACTGCACGAAGATCGACAAACTATTATTCATGCCGATAATTTGGGATTTTATGATGCCTTTATTGGAGAGCATCTGACGGATAAAGCGGAGAATGTCACTAATAGTCTGCTATTTTTGGCAACACTCATTTTCCACACTAAAAATATTAAGTTGGCTAGCGGTACCTCCAACCTATCTCATGCACACCCCACCTTAATTGCCTCTCAAGTAGCTATGTTTGATCATCTGGCAAAGGGTCGCTTTATCTTTGGCATTAGTCCTGGCGCACTGGCTTCTGATGCTGAAGCACTCGGTATGCTCAAAGAAGATCGCAATCAACTCTTTGCCGAAGCCATTGATGTCATCTTAGCGATCTGGGCTGGTGAACCCCCTTACAACATTGACTTACCAAATAATCGCTTTAAGGTTAGCACTAAAGAAACGATGGTTTTAGAGATTGGGCGTGGTCACCTCATGAAGCCTTATCAAAAACCGTACCCGGAAATTGTTGGTACTGTCGTTGCACCATTCTCCAAAGGTGTGATCGCGATGGGTAAGAGAGACTTTCATCCTATGTCTGCCAACTTCCTGATGAATCACTGGCTGCCAAGCCATTGGACTAACTACTCTGAAGGTAAAGCATCGGTAGGTATTAAAGCCAATCCATCTGACTGGCGAGTTGCCAGAACCGTCTTTGTGGGCGACACCTCGGCTATTGCTAAGAGTTATGGCGGCGATGATGCTAACAGCCCTTATCGGTATTACTACAAACAGATGCTCACTAAGATGAAGATCTCTAATCGTCATGTGATCTTCAAAACCCACAAGGATCAACCCGATGAAGAAATCTCCCTAGATGGAATCATCGATCAATTAGTCATCCGAGGTACTGTGAACGACGTGGTCGACAAAATATTAGCTTTGCGTGAACAAGTAGGCGAGTTCGGTGAAATTGTCTATGCAGGCATGGATCTAGTGGACCCCGTCATTGGTAGACGCTCTATGGAGTTAATGGCGCAAGAAGTAATGCCACGCGTGAACGAGGCCTTGGGACTTGGTCGCGAGATTAATGTTGATGCCAAACAGACTGCTTAATTTTAAAAAATAGATCGCCATCCATGAGTCAAGATATTAGAAGATCGTTTATTCCTACAAGCTACGGAAAAATTGCTATCACTGAATCTGGAGATACTGCCGCTCCGGCAGTACTGCTTTCTCACTCCATCTTATCTAGTGGAATGATGTGGGACGAACAACTTGCTTTACTTGCCAATGCCGGCTGGCGAGCAATTGCAATGGACACTAGGGGGCATGGGCAAACTACCCCTACTCAACCCCCTTACACCCTAGAAGAATTAGGGCTAGATGTCATTGCAGTCATGGATTCCTTAAAAATAGATAAAGCGCACTTTGTAGGTCTATCACTTGGCGGCATGATCGGGTTTAGTCTTGGCATCCATCACAGCACCAGGTTGCTTAGCCTTTGTATTTGCGACGCCAGAGCAGATGCACCGCTACCGGTATTTAACCAATGGACTGAGCGTATGGAAATTGCTAAACAACAGGGATGCAAGGCATTGGCCCTTCCTACTGCAGAGCGCTGGTTTGGCAAGTCATTTCTAGAGGCCAATCCTCAAATAGGAACCCGATTCATTGAGACCATTGCAAACACGAGTCTGGAGGGTTACTGCGGATGTGCTCAGGCAATTCAACAAATGTCTTTTCTGGATCAACTCAAGCAAATCACGACACGCACAACACTGATTGTCGGCTCAAATGATCTGCCACTTCCAGATACTATGAAAGAGATTCAAGGTCGCATTCCAGGCGCCGCATTTGAGATCATCCCAAATGCAGGGCACCTGTCTAATGTGGATCAACCGGCTGCGTTTAATGCTGCATTACTACGTCATTTAAACGCAAAGTAGAGCTTTTCCAGCGATCCCAATCTTTCGCGATGAGATTGGCAAACTCTTGGCATGTAAGAATGCAGCATTAATGGCCGTTACCAATCAATGCGCCTGTAAGCTATCCATAAAATCAGGGACAGAAGTTTTCTGGAGGGCTTTGAGGTCTAAAAGCATCATGCTTGTAGCATCCCTAAATGTTTGATCCCAGTGCGCTTGTGTTGAAGTATGAAATTTTTCTAATAGAGCTGCCTCAACTTTATCTCGCTTGCTTGGGTCACCAGATGGAAATTCGATTTCGACTAGATCCGATAAAGTACCGTCTAGTAACTCGATCTGAATGGCGTTAGCACAGCTACGAATACTTAAATCATGATGGTTCTTAGTGTAGATAGGGCTCTCTACCACTGCCATACGATCCCTCAAAAAATCAATCCGAGGATCATTGGCAATCTCATCAAGATAATCATCTTGAGTTAATCTTCCATGCAATAAACCAATCGACACAATATATTGCATGCAGTGGTCTCGAGCGGCTCGGGTTAATAATGGCCCAAGCTTATCCGTTCTTCGAATAGCCTCATCTTGGCTAAAAATATTAATTTTTCTTACGGAATCAATCCTATCTAATAACCAAGGATGGAGTTGAATCGCGCATTCCAAGGCTGTGGTGACATTACGCTGGCATGGATAAAACTTGAAGATGATGTTATCAAGCACAAAACTATCTAAAGATTCGGGTATCTTAATTGGGTTACCGCCCAAAAATACCTTTTCAAATCCCCAAACTGGCTCCCCTAATGAACTGAAATATCCAGGCTCACCTTTGATCGCAGCCATCGCTAACCACACCCCTCTACTGGCAGCCTCCGCCCCCGCCCAACTCTTCCTGGGTCCAGCATTTGGTACGTGACGATAGGCATTCAGTGTGCCACCATCCATGAACATATTAGAGAGCGCCGCTTTTGCTATCTCTGCCGTACCGCCAAGAAGCTTTACCGCTAGCAAAGTAGAGGCAATTTTGACCCCAATGACATGGTCAATGCCAATATCCGGATGATCAAACTTATTGGCTACTGAAACCATGCCCTGAATCTCATATGCCTGAGTAATGGCAATAAAAACATCCTCCATCAATAAGGGGGGTTGGCCAGAAGATAAATTATTGCGACTTCTATAATCTGCACTAGCCAAAATTGCTCCAATTGAATCGGATGGGTGTCCGCCCGCAAAAGTAGTATCACTAAAGTCCATCCAGCGAATCATGGCACTAATATCAAAGGCGGCTTTAACAGGATCCAAATGAGCTCCAGTCCCAAAAACAGGCACGCCATTCGGGACAACCGTACCAGCTACCAAGGGACCCATATGCCGAGCACAGTCTATCTCGTCAAGTGATGCAATAGCACAAGCTATCGAGTCCATCAAACAATAAGAAGCTAGCTTTAGCGTTGAAGGTGAAAATTGTTTTTTAGAAAAAACATAATCTACCAGCTGGACTATGAATTGTTCTGATGTTGCATATTTAGTCATGTCAAGCATTTGCCCTTATTGCGACCTTACTCAATTGTGGCATGGGCAATCTTTACCAGATTGCCCCACTTGATTGACTCTTTGGCAATATATAGACTAAATTCTTTAGGAGTCATTGGCGCTGCAACGGCCCCTTGGGCTGCTAACCTTGCCTTTACACGTGTAGATGATAAAGCCTCAATACTTGCATGACTTAATTTTTCAATTACATCTGAAGGAGTATTTGCTGGAGCCAATAAACCATTCCAATTCACTACGTCGAATTGAGGAAAGCCGATCTCAGCAATAGTAGGGACGTCAGGCAATGAAGCGTCCCTCATCTTTCCGGTTGTGGCCAATGGGAATACCTTACCCGCCTTGATGAAAGGTAGCGCGGATGGTACGGCACTAAAGTACATATCTACTTGACCTGAGGCAACGGCTAATAATGCTGGCGCACCCCCTTTAAAAGGGACGTGCAACCAATCAGAGCCCACCAATGTATTTAGCCACGCTCCAGCTAAATGCGTTGAACTTCCGTTCCCTGCCGATCCATAGCTAAGGTTCTTAAACTCATTTTTACCCTTTGCCAAAAACGATTTAAATTTCTCCGTCTTCATCCCAGGTTGCACTACTAAGACATTTGGGAAAACAGTAGCCAATGTGATTGGAGCAAAACTTTTAACTGGGTCGTATGGAAGGTTTTTATAGAGGTGTTGATTAATCGCAATCGGCGCTACATTAGCCCATAACAAGGTATAGCCATCAGGGTTAGAGCGCGCAACTATCTCAGTACCTCTACCGCCGCCACTACCCCCTAAGTTTTCAACAATAATACTCTGGCCAAGTGATTTCCCGAGCTCATCAGCAAGAATTCTGGCGGTAATATCCGTACTTCCACCCGGCTCAAACGGAACAATGAGGCGAATTGTCTTAGTTGGGTAATTTGAACTTTGGGCATTTACGAAAGGATAGATGCTGAGAAGAGCTAAAAAAAATATTATGCGAAGCATCATTACTTAACCTTTATATGACTCAATTACTATTCTTCCGAATCCATGGACGCGCATTGCCCTCGTATACCTTAGGGCCAAGCCTAAAATGTTGAGCCTCTGCAAATGTATATACCACGGGCATATCAACATCATATAACTTGTCACCGCTTGGCAAACCACCATTAAGGGTAACTTGCGAATGCAGTGGACGCTTCAATATTTCCGAGAGACGCACGGCAGCAGTAATTAACTTATCCAAATCGATTCCAGAATGAATGTTGAGGGTATTCAAAAGATGAACCAAATCTTCCGTTGCGATCATACCGGTTGCCTGGCCGTTGCCGCAGTATGGGCAACCACCAATTCCACCAATGGCACAGTCAATCATTAATGTGTCCGACTCCGATAAGGCATTTAATGCCTCATAGATTGAGAGTAATGCAAGGCCACGCGCATTGTGCAGATGGAGGTGAAAATACTCAATGCTAGGGAAACGTTTTTTTATTTCTGCAATATCCTCTCTTACTGCGACAGGAGTATTCCAGGCCATAGGATCTGCCATATCAATGCGCTTCACAGCAATACCCGCATCATTCCATGCTTTGTATTGCAGGTCTAAGGCATCCATACGGGCTTCATGTGAAACTACCCCAGTCCAGTTGGAACCCCAACCAGCACTTAAACCAATGGCAGCCTCTTTAATACCGCTGGCCTTCGCTTTTTCTATAGGAAGATCCCAAAGCCTCTCTTGATCATCCAGTGTTTTATTGGTATTTCTCTTAATAAATTCACTACACAGATGTAAATGCGTAGCGGGAAGCGGTTCGATTGACAAAGGTGGCGAGTATCTTTTTCGCTCTTCTCTGCCACGCTCATTTAAAGCCAGAGAAAAGAATTTCACACCTTCAACTGGTTTGAGGCGCGCAACCAAATCAAGAGTATCGGCCATTTGCGGGCTCCACTTAGGATTGACAAATGCACCCACTACCATGCGATTAATACCTGCATTCACCATCAAATTTAGCAACTCTAGCTTTTCATCAACCGTGACGCCCTCTCGCTCAATCTGCAATCCATCACGCAGCGTTTCATCGGTAATTTGAATTTTTGGATAATTTTTCTTCGACATGATTGCGTTTAAATCCTCTTAATGCAATTGAACTTGGAGCATCAAAATGTATGATCTATTCTCGTCTAATTTCATTAGAAATGAGTCAGCTAACTACTGAGCACCAATTCCGTCTTGTAGTTAAATCGATTGGGTGGATAAATTGATACCGTGGTCAAAAAAACTTGATTGGACTCGTCATAATAATACCGAGTAATCTGAAATCCAATTGAATTCTTTTCTAGATGGAGGCTATCTGCCGCTGAATTAGGAATTGTTAATGCGCTCATCTCTTGCTGAACACGAATCGTTTTTATACCAAATTCATTTTCAATCATAGAGTAAATAGGAACTTTATCTTTACCTAATTTTTTGATAACGTTTTTATATTTTGCCTTTATATAGATGTGCTTCCATGCAATTGGAGTCACGCTATCAATTTCTCGAGTCGCCTCTATTACAATCCATTCATCATTATTTTGAACATTCGGAAGCTTTGCAAGAGTCTCACCTGCAAATATTTTTCCTTTATTTACGATATTTAATTTACTATTTTCTACGAATTCCCATAAATCTGGAATTGCATCCATTGTCATTTGATAGTAATTTTTCACTTCCTTAGCAACTACCGTTATACCGTACCCTTGACGACTTTGTATTAATCCCATTTCGCGAAGTAACTTCATAGACTCTCGAAGGGTATAACGACTTACATTGAATTTTTCACACAACTCGGGCTCAGTAGGCAAAAGAGAGGAAATCGGAAAGTAATCATTTTGAATGAGCCCCATGATCGACTCAGCCAACACGACATAGCGCGGCTTTTGGAATTCATTAAAGATCACAAAGAGCCTTCTAGTTATTCTTTTTCAACTTTGGCAATTTGAATAATTTCTTGGTATTTCTTTTGCTCATAAGCGAGAAATTGTCCAAAACTTTCTGGCTTACTGATAAACGCTTGCTCCCCATGCTTTGCGAGCATAGCCTGAACATCCTCTTTGCTAAGTATTTTTCGAATAGTGTCGTTTAGAAGTTGTACGATTGCTGATGAAGTTTTGCTTGGAGCAACAATACCGTACCAACCGGATAGTTCAAAATTTGAAATTCCCAGCTCTTTAATGGTAGGAACATTTTGCAATGATGCTGTTCGGATAGTTGTAGAGACTCCTAAAGCGCGCAACTTATCACTCTGAATAAAAGGTAAAGCGCCGGACTGACTCGCGAAATAAATATCCGTATCTCCGCGCATTACGTCTAGGAGTGCTGGACCACCGCCTTTATAAGGAATATGAACAAGCTCAACTCCACCCTTAGCTGCCAATAGCGCGCCAGCCAAATGGGGTGCACTACCAATGCCCGATGATGCATAAGTAATCTTATTAGGCTCTTTACTTGCCAGCTTGATAATATCCTGCACCGACTTAATGGACGAATCTTTACCTGTCACTAATACGTAAGCAGAATTTGTTAACTGAGCTACAGGGGTGAAGTTGCGAATTGGATCGTAACGTAATTTTGTATAAATTGAACTACTAATCACATGCGCTGCGGACACTAATAAAAGCGTATACCCATCTGCCTTTGCATTTGCTACAAACTCCGCACCAATCGTTGATCCAGCTCCAGGTTTATTTTCAACAATAACAGTTTGCTTCAATTCAGTTGACAATGATTGAGCAATAATCCTTCCCAAGGTATCGTTAGCACCTCCAGGAGCAAAGGGCACTACTAAGGTAATTGGCTTTTCGGGATAAATAGCTTGTGCCGAATTAATTATTAAGAAAAATGATGCATATAAAAAATAATTTACTAGTTTTGATAGGCACTTAAAGTAGTTCATATTTTTTGAGCCATAGTTCGACGGGTATTAAAGAATAGTGATCGCATTTTTGCTGTCCATGGTGTTTTTCTAGCCATCAGACCCTCCGGTGACTCAAAAGCGCCAGGTTCATCTAGGCTATAAGCAGTCAAATATTTAGGACTTTGACCTTCACAGAGATATCTTCTTGCCCGATTAACACCTGGAACTGTAACTAATCTTGGTAAATGCTCTTCATCGTACCATTGGTTATATTCCCCAACAATATCCTCTGGGATATCAGTATGAACAATATAAATCCACTGAGAACTCTTATCACTGTCCCCAACATCACATTTTAATTCGCCAATAAAACCAACATCAATATCATTAATATTAGTAGCCTGCTCATTAGGTTTAGCCGAGAACTCCAACCAACTAATGAATTTCTCTTCAATATCTTTATTTTGATAAATATCCAGTTTATTTATTAACTGATCATTTTTTAATGAATGTTGAAGTATCTTTTCCTTGTAATCTAGGGGTGACTGTTTGGATAATTTCCACCAATTAGCGACGATGAACATATATTTTCTTATTTAATAAGGCACACTTCCGCGTACCGTTGTTCTATACATTAAACGACGAAGCGGTAAACGATAATCGAATGTTGCTTTATGTTGAGCAGCGCAATTATCCCAAATTAATAAATCACCAACCCCCCAAGTATGTTTAAATCTAAACTCTTCTTGAACAATATGACTGTATAGCTCATTCAGAATGTCCTTACTTTCAGACTCAGGAATGCCAACAATATGAGAAGTGTGTGCTTCGTTAACGAACAGACATTTTTTACCTGTTACAGGATGTGTCCTAACAATCGGTGATGCCACATCGGGAACGGTTTTCAACTGATCCTCAGTTAATTCTTTTTCTTCAATGATTCTTCCGCCTCTGGCTGCTTCTTCTTTTTGTGCCTGACGATTTTTGTTTCTATAAAAAGCGTAACTATGAACAGATTGAAGGCCATCTAGTCTTTTTTTCATAGACTCTGATAAAGCTAAATATGCCGCTGTTGTACTAGCGTAATTAGTATCGCCCAATACCCGGCCATCTTCTTGGACAGGTATTTCAACTGAATAGAGGGCAGACAACATACTGGGGTGCTCTTTATAAGATAAGTCACTATGCCAAAAACGACCAGCATCAATTGCCCCAATAGGCTTCCCATCCGATCCTTCAATATTTGACAGCACAAAAATTTCGTCATGGCCCTCATGCCTACTCTCTTTTCTGACGTGCGCCTCCAAAACTCCAAATCTTTTAGTGAAATTTATATGTTGTTCAGGTGTGATTTTTTGATTTTTGATGACAACCACTTCATTTTCAAAAAAAGTTTTTGAAAACTTCTGAAATGTTTCCTCATCCATTGGCTGGGATAAATCTAGACCTAAAATTTCAGAGCCTAAATGACGACCAATTTTTTTTACCTCAAACATGTTGACTCCATCTTTTCTTTAAACAATTCATTCGAATGTTCGAATCTTATGTTTAAATGATGATTAAGTCAACTCATTTAAGCCAATAAAATCAACCGCTTATCAACTAGTCTGAAACTTTAATTTCCATTAAAATCAATGACTTAAGTCCGAGTTTTTACTCCCACTCAATCGTTGCCGGCGGTTTTCCACTAATGTCGTAGACCACGCGATTGATGCCACGCACCTCATTGATAATGCGATTCGAAACTTTCCCGAGTAATTCATGTGGCAAGTGGGCCCAATGCGCAGTCATAAAGTCTTGTGTTTGAACCGCTCTGAGAGCCACAACATATTCATAGGTTCTGCCGTCACCCATTACACCCACAGATTTCACTGGCAAGAACACTGCAAAGGCTTGGCTGGTAAGGTCATACCAAGATTTTTGACTAGCTTCATCAATCGTATTGCGTAACTCTTCAATAAAGATAGCATCAGCACGTTGCAAAAGACTTGCAAACTCTGCTCTTACTTCGCCGAGGATACGGACACCAAGACCAGGACCCGGGAACGGATGGCGATAAACCATCTCCCTTGGTAAACCTAAGGCAACACCAAGCTCACGTACCTCATCTTTAAATAATTCGCGCAAAGGCTCAAGTAGCTTGAGGTGCATATCGTCAGGCAAACCACCCACGTTATGGTGACTCTTAATCGTATGCGCGCCCTTTTTTCCCTTACCTGCAGACTCAATCACATCTGGATAAATGGTTCCTTGGGCAAGCCACTTGGCGTTTTTAATCTTGCCAGACTCGGCTTGGAAGATATCAACAAATTCTTTACCAATGATTTTGCGCTTCGCCTCAGGATCAGCCACGCCAGCGAGCTCAGACATAAATTGCTCTTTAGCATCCACTCGAATCACTTTAACGCCGAGATTGCGAGCAAACATTTCCATCACCATGTCGCCTTCGTTCAAGCGAAGCAAACCATGATCTACAAATACACAAGTGAGCTGCTCACCAATCGCACGATGAATTAATGCCGCTGCGACACTGGAGTCCACTCCGCCTGACAAACCAAGAATGACTTCATCATCACCCACTTGCTTACGAATATGCTCTACCGCTTCGCTAATGTAGTCACCCATTACCCAGTCTGGTTTACAAGCACAGATCTCATGCACAAAGCGACCTAGTATTGCCTCGCCCTGTAAGGTATGCGTGACTTCTGGGTGGAACTGGAATGCGTAGAAACGGCGTGCTTCATCAGCCATACCAGCAATTGGACAAGACTCTGTTGAGGCCATTAATTTAAATGCTGGTGGCAATGTCGTGACCGAATCACCATGACTCATCCATACCTTCAGAATACCGTGGCCTTCACTAGTAGAGAAGTCTTGAATACCTTTGAGTAAATTAGTGTGGCCATGAGCACGTACTTCGGAGTAACCAAACTCACGGGCCTTACCAAGGGATTCGGCAGAAGCAACAGCGCCACCTAACTGAGTAGCCATCGTTTGCATACCATAGCAAATACCAAGAACAGGGACCCCTAATTCAAATACGATTTGCGGAGCGCGCGGGCTTTCTGCTTCAGTTACAGAGCTTGGTCCACCTGAAAGAATGATTCCCTTACCGCCCTGCTCTTGAATAAATTTGCGGATGAATTCTGGATCGCAATCGTAAGGATGGATTTCAGAATAGACTCGGGCATCACGCACACGTCTGGCTATCAGTTGGGTGACTTGTGAACCAAAGTCAAGAATCAGTATTTTGTCGTGCACGAAAGAACCAGTCTTTAATTCAGCCTTAATTTCAGCTTTTATTTAGTTATTAATCAATGTGGTAATTCGGCGCTTCCTTGGTGATTTTCACATCATGTACGTGCGACTCACGCACACCTGCTGAAGTGATTTCCACAAAATTTGCTTTTTCATGTAGTTCATCAATAGTCTTACAGCCTAAGTAGCCCATCGAAGAACGAATGCCGCCAGTCAACTGATGCAAGATCGCCAGTACGCTTCCTTTATAAGGAACCTGACCTTCAATACCTTCGGGCACCAACTTCTCGGCATTTGCTGCACTAATATCGCTCTGGAAATAACGGTCTGCGGAACCATCTGCCATTGCCCCTAAGGAACCCATACCGCGATAGCTCTTATATGAACGGCCTTGATAGAGGAATACTTCGCCAGGCGCCTCTTCAGTGCCAGCAAACATACCACCCATCATGACAGAGCTTGCACCTGCAGCTAAAGCTTTGGCGACGTCACCAGAGTAACGCACACCACCATCTGCTATTAACGGAATACCCGTGCCCTTGAGTGCCGCAGCCACATTCACGATTGCACTAATTTGTGGAACGCCGACGCCAGCAACAATTCGGGTTGTGCAAATAGAACCTGGGCCAATGCCCACCTTAACGCCATCAGCACCATGATCAGCTAAGGCTCTGGCAGCATCGCCAGTAGCGATATTTCCACCAATCACTTGCACGTGAGGATAGTTTTTCTTGACCCACTTCACGCGATCCAATACGCCTTGGCTATGACCATGCGCGGTATCGACGACGATGACATCAACACCCGCACGAACTAAGAGCTCAATGCGTTCATCATTATCTGGACCAACGCCAACCGCAGCACCAACCCGCAACTTGCCTTCACTATCTTTGCAAGCATTCGGATGCTCGGTGGCTTTCAAAATATCTTTGACTGTAATCAGGCCACGCAACTCAAACTTGTCATTCACTACGAGAACACGTTCCAAGCGATGTTGACTCATCAAACGCTTTGCTTCGTCTAATGAACAACCTTCTTTAACCGTAATTAAACGCTCGCGTGGCGTCATCTTAGTTTTGACTGGTGCATCCAAGTCTTCTTCAAAACGCAAGTCACGATTAGTGATAATGCCTACGACTTCTTTGCCAGTGAGCACCGGAAATCCGGAAAAGCCATGTTCACGCGAAAGTTGAATGACTTGACGTAGGGTAGCCTCTGGACCAACTGTAATGGGATCACGCAAGACACCGGACTCATAACGCTTAACTTTGGCAACTTCTCTGGCTTGCTCTGCAGGCTTCAGATTTTTATGAACAATGCCAATACCGCCCTCACTAGCCATGGCAATTGCCAACCGACCTTCAGTAACGGTATCCATCGCAGCGGACACCAATGGTGTATTGAGTGAAATATCTCGAGTTAACTTACTTGCCAAGCTGGCATCTCGAGGGAGTACCGAAGAATAAGCCGGCACGAGGAGCACATCGTCAAAAGTGAGTGCTTTTTGAATGAGTCGCATGCAAAACCCCTAGTCACAAAAAACGATTATAGCCTCCTGGCCTTTCTTTTAGATGCCGCCGCTTGGAATTTGGCATCTTGATTCTGGTTTGCCCTCTTTCGACGAACCGCCTTGGGGTCCACCAAAAGTGGCGAATACAGCTCTAAACGATCGCCCTCGTAGATAGGACTATCCCAGTCCTTCCGTTTACCAAAGACGCCAAAACAGCCTTTTCTAGCAAGGCAAGGGTCATTAATGGCAGTAGCAATACCCGACTTTTGTAGGGCTAAGCCAACTGTTGGGCTCTCGTGAGGACCCAATTCGAAGGTAAAAGGGGTCAGCTTAGGCTCGCCATCCCTAGCATCACAAATAAGGATATTGAAGACTGCCATAGACCTACCGCCCATCTAGGTCTTCAGCTCGTTTAACAAAGCAATCCACAAAAGTACCGGCAATATGGCCAAAAACTGGGCCGATGATCTTATCTAGGACTACGTTTTTAAATTCCCAGTGGAGCTTAAATTCTACCTTGCAGGCGTCTTCTTTAAGGGGGATGAAGTTCCACTGCCCTGAAAAATGCTTGAATGGGCCATCTACAAAGACCATATCAATGGTTTCGGGGCGATGATTGATATTGCGGGTATGAAAATATTGATTAATACCCTTGAAGTGAATGTTGATTTTGGCATCCAGAACGGTCTCCGTTTGCTCAAAAATTTCCACTCCGCCACACCAGGGCAAGAACTCAGGGTAACGCGCAACGTCGGTTACTAAGCCATACATGCGGTCGGCTGATTGGCCAATTAAAACGGTCTTGTAGACGTCTGCCATAATCGATCTTGAGAAGCTAAATATATATGAGTATCGTCGATAACAAAAAAGCCTTCTTCGATTATTTTATTGAAGAACGGTTCGAGGCAGGGCTAGTTCTGGAGGGCTGGGAAGTAAAAGCCATCCGCGCTGGTCGAGTCCACGTCAAAGAAGCGTATGTCGTCATCCGTCGGGCGGAGCTATTCCTGATCGGCTGCCACATTACCCCGCTACTATCGGCCTCAACTCATATCGTCCCAGACAGTACCCGCACCCGCAAACTCCTTCTCAATGCGATTGAGATCAAAAAGCTCATCGGCAAAGTGGAGCAAAAGGGCTATACCCTCGTCCCCCTCAACCTGCATTTCTCCAAAGGGAATGTGAAATGCGAGATCGGCTTGGCTAGAGGCAAGAAGCAGCATGACAAGCGTGCAGCAACCAAAGAGCGCGAGTGGGAAGTCCAAAAAGGACGAATTGCCAGAGGCGATCTCAACGCTTAATAGCGCGAAACAATCAATACCTCCCTAGACTTGAGGTAGACAAATCAATAGCATTCAAAGTTGAGCCTATATGCACTAATTTAGTGCGTATAGGCACCAGACTGCCTCACCTTCAGATTCCTGACCCAATCAAAGGCATTAGTTTGTAAGGATGAAATTGCCCTTTGACGAAATGCTTGATTCCAGCGGAAAAGCGCGTGCTCATTACCAGATCTTTCATGACTGGCTTAAACAGCAGAGTGATAGCCTCATGGGTCTCAAAAGGGCTGAGGCCGACCTTATTTTTCGACGAGTGGGCATTACCTTTGCCGTCTATGGGGATAACCTCGGATCCGAGAGGACGATTCCCTTTGACCAAGTTCCCCGAATTTTTACCGCCAAGGAATGGGCGCAACTAGAGGCAGGCCTTCGTCAACGAGTGAAAGCACTCAACCGCTTCATTTATGACGTTTATCACGAAGAAGAAATTATCAAAGCAGGCATCATCCCCGCCGAACAAATCTACAACAACGCGCAATATCGCCCTGAAATGCGCAACGTAAATGTACCGCGTGATATTTATGCACAGATCGCTGGCATTGATATTGTGCGCGCTGGCGAAGGCGAGTTCTATGTCTTAGAGGATAACCTGCGGGTGCCATCGGGTGTTTCTTATATGGTTGAAGATCGCAAAATGATGATGCGCCTCTTTCCAGACCTATTTCAACAATATCGCGTTGCTCCAGTTGAACACTACCCTGATTTTCTGCTGGAGTGTCTGAAGTCCGTTAAACCGAATGAAGTTAAAAAGCCGAATGTCGTTGTACTCACTCCGGGGATGTACAACTCTGCCTATTTTGAACACAGCTACCTAGCCCAGCAAATGGGCGTGGAGTTGGTAGAGGGCAAAGATTTGTTCGTAAAAAACGAGCAGGTATTTATGCGCACTACCCAAGGACCTGAACGTGTTGATGTGATTTATCGTCGTGTTGATGATGACTTTTTAGATCCTCTTGCATTTCGCTCCGACTCGACTTTAGGAATAGCCGGACTGCTCTCCGCACATCGTGCTGGTAATGTAACTTTAGCAAATGCTATTGGTACTGGTATTGCAGATGATAAATCCATCTATCCTTATGTTCCGGAGATGATTGAGTTCTATTTGGGTGAAAAGCCAATCCTCAATAACGTCCCCACCTTCCAGTGTCGCAAGCCGGATGATCTTGCCTACACCTTAGCTAACCTAGATCAGTTAGTGGTGAAGTTAACGCATGGGGCTGGTGGCTATGGCATGTTAGTGGGCCCAGCATCAAGCAAAACAGAGATCGAAGAATTCCGCAGGCATTTAATTGCCAATCCCGATAAATATATTGCTCAGCCCACACTAGCCCTTTCGACCTGCCCAACCTTTGTAGAGTCCGGAGTGGCACCACGCCATATTGATTTACGCCCCTTCGTGCTCTCAGGCAAAACGATCAAAATGGTTCCCGGAGGACTCACTCGAGTTGCTCTTAAAGAAGGCTCTTTAGTAGTGAACTCCTCTCAAGGTGGTGGCACTAAAGATACCTGGGTATTGGAAGAATAAAGGGGCAAGTAAATATGTTGAGCCGAACTGCTGACTGCCTTTACTGGATGGCCCGCTACACAGAGCGGGCAGAAAATACTGCGCGCATGCTTGATGTCAACCACCAGACGTCTCTTCTGCCCCAACCCGCAGAATTTTTAGCTCAGAGCTGGAAGAAGTTACTCACTATTTCGAAGTTAGAAGATCCATTCCTGGCTCGCTACAAGGTGGTCAATCGCGAAAATGTGCTGGACTTCATGATTTATGAAACTAGCAATCCATCCAGTATCGTGTCCTGTTTATTTGCCGCCCGTGAAAATGCGCGTGTCATTCGCGGACGAATTACCTCTGAGACATGGGAAACCCAAAACACGACCTGGTTAGAGTTGCAGCATATTCTTGAGGCCAGAACTCAATCAGACCCCAGCAGACTCCTCGAGTGGGTCAAGTATCGCTGTCACTTATTTAGAGGGGTGATGTATGGAACTATGCTCAAGAATGAAGCCTTCTACTTCATGAATGTAGGAACACTTTTGGAGCGCGCGGACAACACTGCCCGCATTTTAGAAACTAAGTATGAAGTTCCAGTAGCGCTGAAGTCCTTACACACAGACAAAAAATTGGGTGCTGATGAGGCAAACAAAGCTGATGGAGATTTTTTTGACTTCTACCACTGGGCCGCTCTTTTACGCTCAGTCTCTGCTTTTGAAATCTATCGCCAAATTTATTCTGACCAAGTAACGCCAAAGCAAGTAGCGCAATTATTAATTTTTAATAAACAGATGCCGCGCTCTCTAGTATGCTGCATTAATGAGCTCATTCCGTTGATTGCCGAAGTCAAAAATCAACAGTCGAAAGAAATTGAGCGCCTACTTGGCAAGCTCAAAGCAAGTCTAGATTATTCCGATATTGATGAAGTGTTCACGCAAGGATTGGAAGAATTTATTAAAGAGTTCTTAGAGCACATCAATCATATTGCTGATGAATTCAGTAATGCCTACCTCATTCCCTTGGCAGTAGCTTAAATCACCATGCACCTTAAGATTCGTCACCGCACCGAATACAGCTACGAGACGCCGGTGCGCTACTCTATTCAGGAGTTACGCCTTACACCATCGGATACGGCTGGCCAAAAAATCGATAAATGGAAAATTAACACCCCTATCAAAGCCAGCACACATCATGATGCCTTCGGCAATCTATGTAGCGTTTTTGTCCAAGAAGCTTCCTATACCTCAACGATAATTGAGGCTGAGGGGGAAGTACAGACGCAAGATGCCTTTGAATTTATTGATCCACCTAAGGCAGTATCACCCTTCCATTTACTCCAGCAAACTAATTTGACAGAGCCCACAGCAGAAATGCTGGAGTTTTTCGCGGAGTCACTGCCAAGGAAAAATTCTGCTGATGATGTTATGAGATTAGCTGCAGCAGTACAAAGCGCTATTCTTTACTTTCCTGGACAAACAAATTTTGCCACGACGGCTGCTCAATCTTTTGTCATGAAATCCGGAGTTTGCCAGGACCATGCGCACATCATGCTAGGTCTGTGCCGTGCCTCTGGCATTCCGGCGCGCTATGTCAGTGGATATTTCTTTGCTGAGGGTTCTCCAAGCCTTGCAAGTCATGCTTGGATTGACTTCTGTGTTGATATTAATAAAGGGCTCTGGCTTAGCATCGATATTACCAACACCTGTTTTACTGATGCCCGACATATTCGCCTAGCCATCGGCAGAGACTATTACTCAGCCGCTCCTGTTAAGGGAGTCCGCTCAGGTGGCGGAGGCGAAGAATTGACTGCTAGCATATCCATTACCCAGTCAAAATAAGGCTCCTGAAAGCTAATTAAGAGATAATTCAAAGAAATAATTAAAGGGACTGCAGGATGACGTATTGCGTTGGGCTTTGCCTAAAAGATGGCCTAGTATTTCTATCGGATACCCGAACCAATGCTGGAGTTGATCAAATTGGCACCTTCAGAAAGATGTCTTTATTTCAGAAGGATAAAGATCGCTTTTTTACCTTAATGAGTGCCGGTAATCTCGCTATCACTCAGGCTGTAAAAGAGATTTTGCGGCAAGGACAACTTCTCAATGGCAAGAATCTGTGGAATGTAAAGAGCACAAATGATGCAGCGGTAGTAGTAGGCGATGCCGTCAAGCAGGTTTACGATAGAGATCATGCGGCCTTAGAGAAGGCGGGAATTGATTTCAATTGCAATCTAATCTTCGGCGGTCAAGTGAAGGGAGAGCATCCAAGACTCTTTAATATCTACTCGGCTGGCAATTTTATTGAAGCCACTCCTGAGACTTGTTATTTCCAGATTGGGGAATCCAAATACGGTAAGCCAATTTTGGATAGGGTCATCAATTTTGACACTCCACTCAATTTAGCTACTAAGTGCGCCTTAATCTCAATGGACTCGACTCTCAATAGCAATATCTCTGTTGGCCTACCCTTAGATCTCTTGGTCTATGAAAAGAACTCCTTGCGAGCAAACAAGCTTGTCACCATGGATGAATCCAACCCTTACTTTAAGATGATTCATCAACTATGGGGCGAAAAATTACGCGCAGCCTTTAACTCCATTGCAGAACCAAGTTGGTCTGGCGCTACACCATCCAAATCGATTGCCTCGCCAGCGAAGAAACTGGGTGCCGTACCCATTTATCGTCTTAGTAAAGTTGCAAAGAAAGCTGACAGCCCTGCCAAGGTAATTAGCAAAGCAAGCTCACGAAAAAAGGGGAGCGTAAAAGCAAAGCGCTAATCCAACTAAGCAATTGAAAGTAAAAAGGCCTAGATGCTAAATCTAGGCCTTTTTTACATCATATTGGCACTCAGTCGGAGTTAATTACGCCTCTTTCTTGCCCAGCATTTCCCAGGTGGCTATCACGCTATCCGGATTCAGAGAGATCGAGGTAATGCCCTTAGCAACCAACCAACGGGCGAAGTCTGGATGATCAGATGGGCCTTGACCACAGATGCCCACATACTTGTTTTGCTTGAGGCAGGCCTCAATAGAGCGCGCAATCATGAACTCTACTGCAGGGTCACGCTCATCAAAGTCGATTGCCAGCAATTCCATGCCGGAGTCACGATCTAGACCGAGTGTTAACTGAGTCATATCATTCGAGCCGATAGAAAATCCGTCAAAATGCTCTAGGAATTGATCAGCCAAAATAGCGTTGGATGGAATTTCACACATCATAATCAGGCGCAAACCTTTTTCACCACGCTTGAGACCTAATTTCGCCATCATGTCGATCACACGCTCAGCTTGCTTAATGGTTCGAACAAACGGCACCATGATCTCTACGTTGTCTAGACCCATATCTTCACGAACACGCTTCATTGCAGCGCACTCTAAAGCAAAGGCTTCGCCAAAATCTGCAGATACGTAGCGAGATGCGCCACGGAAACCCAACATGGGATTCTCTTCATCCGGCTCATAGCGAGAACCGCCGATCAGCTTCTTATATTCGTTTGATTTAAAGTCAGACAAACGGACGATCACTGGTTTTGGATAGAAGGCAGCAGCAATAGTAGCTACACCCTCAACCAATTTATCTTCATAGAACTGACGCGGGCTCGCATAGCCACGAGCAACACTTTCCACTGCACGCTTAAGCTCAGGATCAATATTTGGATACTCCAATACGGCACGCGGATGAACGCCAATATAGTTGTTGATGATGAACTCAAGACGAGCTAAGCCAACACCCGCATTCGGAATTTGACAGAAATCAAAGGCCAACTGTGGATTACCAATATTCATGGTGATTTTTACAGGGATCTCTGGCAATACACCATGAGAAACCTCGGTCACTTCAGTTTCAATCAAGCCATCATAAATATGACCTTCATCGCCTTCTGAACAGGAAACCGTCACCATCATCCCGTCTTGTAGATGCTCAGTAGCATCACCACAACCTACTACTGCAGGGACGCCTAACTCACGCGCAATGATCGCCGCGTGACAGGTACGGCCGCCACGATTGGTAACGATCGCTGAAGCGCGCTTCATGACAGGCTCCCAGTTCGGGTCTGTCATGTCGGCAACTAATACATCTCCTGGCTGAACGCGATCCATCTCGCTTGGGTCACGAATAACGCGCACAGGACCAGCACCAATTTTTTGACCAATCGCACGACCTTTAGCGAGGACCTTAGATGTACCTTTCAGCTTGTAGCGCATCTCCACTTGGCCAGCAGCCTGACTCTTTACGGTCTCTGGGCGGGCTTGCAAAATATAAATACGGCCATCTTGACCATCTTTACCCCACTCAATGTCCATGGGACGGCCATAGTGCTTTTCAATAATGACCGCGTATTTTGCTAATTCTGTAATGTCTGCATCTTCCAATGAAAACCGATTGCGTTTTTCTGGGGCAACATCAACAGTGATGACCTTCTCAGCAGAACCTGCTGGAGCAAATTGCATCTGAATTAACTTAGAGCCTAAAGAACGACGAATAATCGCTTTTTTATCTAAAGCTAAGGTCGTCTTAAACACATAGAACTCATCTGGGTTTACTGCGCCCTGCACGACGGTTTCACCCAGGCCATAGCTTGAGGTAATGAACACTACGTCTTTGAAGCCAGATTCTGTATCAAGCGTAAACATCACACCAGCAGCGCCTAGGTCAGAGCGCACCATGCGCTGAATTCCTGCAGACAAGGCAACTTCAGCATGGGCAAAGCCTTTGTGAACACGATACGAAATCGCACGATCGTTATATAAAGAAGCAAATACCTCACGAATCTTCTTCAGAACATCGTCAATACCTTCCACATTCAAGAACGTTTCTTGCTGACCAGCGAATGAGGCATCCGGCAAGTCTTCTGCTGTAGCAGAAGAGCGCACAGCGAAAGAGCCCTTGCCTGAATCATCTAATTTCTTAAATGATGTACGGATTTCTTCGTCTAAGCGCTGCTGAAATGGTGCAGCCTCGATCCAGCCACGAATCTCCTTACCAGCCTCAGCCAGAGCGCGGACATCATCAATATTGAGATTCTCTAAACGCTTCTGAATGCGCTCAGTCAAATTGTTGTGCTCTAAGAAATCCCGAAATGCCAATGAGGTAGTTGCAAATCCAGTAGGCACACGCACGCCCGTGGATGAGAGCTGAGAAATCATTTCACCGAGTGAGGCATTTTTACCGCCAACTGACTCTACGTCAGTCATGCGGAGTTGCTCAAAAGGCAAAACATAAGCATTTGCTACTTCACTACTATGCTGTTGTTGGTTGGACATAAAGTACTCTCTAAAGATAAGGAAACTGGTCGAGCGGCCGAATACAATACGGCATACTTCATTAACTACATATTGTAGTGCTGACCACGACCCTTAGGCCACCCTCATGAGCACCCAAACCCGCATTGTTTTCATCGTTTCCGACGGCACCGGAATCACCGCCGAGAACTTCAGCCAATCGATTCTGGCGCAGTTTGAGGCTACTTTTAAGCATATTCGTGTCCCTTTTGTCGATAGCACTGAAAAAGCCCATGACGCTGTTTCTAGCATCAATCAGGTGGCTAACAAATATGGGGTTCAACCAATCGTATTTACCACCTTAGTGAATACAGAGCTCAATCAGATCGTGAGCA
The DNA here is from genome assembly GCA_947452535.1 of Burkholderiaceae bacterium. Taxonomy (GTDB): domain Bacteria; phylum Pseudomonadota; class Gammaproteobacteria; order Burkholderiales; family Burkholderiaceae; genus Polynucleobacter. The sequence goes on from CANGCM010000018.1 coordinate 24,313, forward strand.
AGGCAAATGGTCTGATTCTGGATATGTTCCAGACTTTCGTGGCGCCGCTAGAGCAGGCCTTAGGCATCAAATCAACCCATGCGATGAATCGCCTCCACCACAACGCGGATACCGAGGCCTACAAAAACCGGATTGAGGCGATTAATTACTCCCTAGCCCATGATGATGGCCAATCCAATAAAAACCTGGCTGAGGCTGATGTCATTCTCGTGGGTATCTCACGGGTAGGTAAAACGCCCACGAGTCTTTACCTTGCTATGCAGTACGGCATGAAGGCTGCCAACTACCCTCTCATTCCAGAAGACTTTGAACGCGGTCAATTACCCAAAGATTTAATCCCCTACCGAAGCAAGATTTTTGGCCTGATGATTGATGCAGAGCGATTATCAGAGATCCGGAATGAACGCCGCCCTGGAAGCAATTACGCCAAACTAGAAAACTGTCGCTATGAAATTAACGAAGCAACAGCCATGATGAAAAAACAAGCCATTCCCTGGGTAGTGACTACCAGTAAATCAATTGAAGAGATTGCTACGACGATATTGCAATCCATGAAGTCGGATAAAACTATCTTAGGCTAGAACAGTATTTTTCAATGTCTGCTATCGACCCAAAACAGCCCTTCACGAGCAACAAAAAACTGCCTAAGCAGGTCTAACAAATAAAGCACAACCAACGCCAAATCGTAGTGATTTGAATTTCATCAGAGTCTCCTATCAGGGCTTATTTATAGGGTAACGATAGGGCGAAGGAATTAAATATTGGAATGTAAGGGGATCAAAAGCTCCTTCAGAATTGCCTGTAATAAACATCAATCCTTGAGTATTACTTTTAAAATCCTTGGGATTAACCAATGACGCATTAGAGCTAACAAAATCAGGAGATGTCTTAACTGCTATAAATGAATTGCTTGGATTAATGTTAAGGCAGCAAGATGTCATTTGATTATTTTGTGCAGTATTGATTCTGCTAATGGCACTTGACCTGATTTGACCTTGCATTACTAAGGACTGTTGTGAATGCGCGTTTTGTAGGGTTGTATGATTACCAAGAGAACTAATAACGTAGCGTGTCCGTGCATTTTGAAGCTCTGGTCGTGCACACACAGGGAAGCACAAACTTACCAGTAAGACGGCTGATAAGCATTGCTTCATAGGGTTGGCACAGCGTAATTGCCACTTTGCCGCCACAGATAAACCATTGCTTTAAGGTAATTGGTTTTAGCATCAAGCAATGCACCTTCTTTATCCCTAGCATCCATTACAGCTTGAATGGCATCTAAATTAGGCTTTTTAATCGCATCATCATAAGCGGTTTGCGCTGTGTTTAACGCATCTACAGCGCCTTCGTATTGCAAATAGGCTTGCATGACCTGTACCCGAACCTGTACCTTTAAATCCCGCAACTGTATTTCATATTGGAGTTTTTGATTAGAGGCTTGTACTACGTCAGCATTTTGTAAGTAGTTGCTTACGGGAATGGGAATCGTCACTCCAGCGGAAATAGAATTTTGGGCGGTATAGGTTGCGCCAGCATCGTTATATTGTGGGGTTCTGGTTTGGGCAACATAAGGCAGGATGTCGATATTGCGATTTTTGTCCGTTAAGGTAACATTTTTATCAGCTACATCAATAGCTAATTGCAATGCGATGACATCTATACGATTTTTTTGGGCTTGCTCTATTAATTCATCAGGATTGAGTTTTTGAATTGGATAATTGAGAGTCCCTTTAGGGTATGGCACGCCTTGAATTGCATCGCCTGAATAATTTAGTAAACCCAACGCTGAAAACATAAGATCTTTACTAGTAGCGGACTGGTAGTACTTAATAAAGGCTTGGGAATCGGCTAGCTTAGGATTGGCTTTAATGCTATTTAATTTATTTAATGCGTTTTGATAAGAGTCCGCCATCAAGGCAAGGCGCAAGGTATCAATGTAAGCATTAAGGGCATTGGTTTGGATGGTAGTTTGCGTTGTTTCTAGCTGAGTCTTACTAGCGCTAATTTGCGATTGGGCCAATTGTTCTCTAGCATTACGCTTGCCCCAACCTTCAAGAGTAAAACTTAAGCTATAAGTATCAGATTGAGGAACAACATAGGGTGAATACGGCTTTTGGGGATACCATGAGCCTCGAACATACATCACGCTGGGTGAAAATCTATATAACGATTGCGCTGTTTTATTGGCATTAGCAGATTGAATATCTAACTTACTGCTCTCAATCAACGCATTATTTTCTTTTACTATCTCTAGATAGTTTGTTAATGGAATAGTCGTGTATTCGAGGGTTTGACTATGGGCTACTCCAAAGAAAAGGCATCCTAGTAGGCATAAGAAAATCGATTGTGTTTTAAATTTCATTTACGTCTTTTGCCTCTAGCTCGGTTAATTAATTTCTTCAATCTTTGGTCCGTCATCAGGTGAAGCTACTGGACCGACGCTGGCTGACGCTCCCACCATTTGCTTTTGAGGAGTTGGTGCTGGCAGTTTTTGAGATTGCTGTTGCAATGTTGTTATTGACTTTCGCGTGTGTCCTCCTAATATTTCCCCCAGGTTGTTTCCTGTTATGGCTCTGGTTGAATATGCATTTTTAGTAACTATGGGTGCCGCAGCTCGTTCTGTTGCTGGCATTAACGGAGGATTTACTGCTATTGGCTTCTCAACTACTGGTGAAGTAGCTGGTTTTTGCTGTGCCATCACCATAGCGGGAATAAAAGCAACAACTGATAGTAATAATTTGAATTTCATCAGGGTCTACTGTTAGTAATCTTTTTTATACTAAGAGGGTATTACTCCCCCTTGAGAAATAGTGACGTCCCCCTTAAGGTTCTTTTGAGGTGCTGGTACTGGTGGTTTTTGAGATTGCGGTTGCGGTGCTATGGCTGGTTTTGGCGGAGGGTTTACAGCTACAGGAGGTGCAGGTTTAAGACCACCTCCATTAGCACCGGGCATGCCTGCACTGGGTGCTTTAGGAGCGACTGGTGCCTCAATCTTTGGTGCTTGTGCCATCACCATAGACGGCATAAAACTGAGTGCTACGATTAATAGTTGGAATTTCATTTGGATATCCTGTTATAGCTCACATTTCTCTATTTACGAGTGTCTGAGCCAACAACTCCTGTACCAGAGCTAATTCCCACTCCACCCGCTTCCTGCTGAGTCTCAGCTTGGTTTATTTTCTTGATAACTTCTTTTTTATCTATAGTTCGGGTGGATATATCTTGTTTAGCCTTAGCTTTTACCTGGCTGACCTTGTCACTAATTGTTTCTGCGCCAGCAATTGCGAAATCCGTTTTAGGCCCTTCGGAGATTTTCGACTTAGCTTCGACGACTTTCGCCGTAAAATCGGCGACTGTTGGCCTCACCACTTGCCCATTAGGTTGACTGCTTGATTGCAAGGTTCTGCCATCACCAAGTTGAGTATTTGCTCCCCCCACCTGCTGTTGAGGCCCTTGAACTCCTTGTGTTCCCCTTACATTATTTCTCGGTTGTTGGTTTGGCGGTGGAGAAGGTTTGATTGTTATTGGAGCTGGAGGTTTAGGTCCCGGGACAGCATCTCCCACTTGCTGTGGGGGCTTAGTTCCAGTAACACTATGCTTATCCTGTGCCATTGCCATAGTGGGAATAAAACCAACAACCAATAGTAGTGATTTGAATTTCATTTGAATCTCCCCATAAAAGCATTGATGATGTGCCTGTAATTTATCACTATTTTTAGTGCCTAGGCTTGCGAATTAAGAAGTGCGCTAGTGTGCATTAATAAGCTAACTTAGTTGACTGTTATTGGCCGAAAGTAGACCATCGAGAAAAGACTACTATCTAAGCGCGTCTTACCCTTAGGGTCTCGAATAAACAAACTGCTGCTGCAGTAGAAACATTTAAGGATTCCACACGCGGATCAATCGGAATAGAGACTCCTTTTGCCTGGGCTATCAAATCTGCAGAGACACCTTGACCCTCGCTACCCATTACCCACGCTACCGGATGAATCAATACCTTAGGCATATTGAATAGATCTAATTCACCATCCGCAGTAGCCGCCAATAAAGGTGCCGTTACCGCGCTGAGGACTTGTTGAGTTGACCAGCCTTCATAAAGATCAAGCAAGCGATGTGCACCCATACCGGCGCGCATTACTTTACTAGACCATAAGTGGGCGCAACCCGTCAGTGCAATCACCTGAGTAAAGCCGGCAGCGGCTGCAGTACGCAAAATGGAGCCAACATTACCGGCATCTTGGATGCGATCCAAAATAATGACATCCCCAGCAATCGTAGCGACAGACTTCTGAGAATTTAAAGCAGTCTCTGGGAGATCTAGTAAGCCCGCAATCTGCGGAGCATTGACTAAATCAGACAGCAAATCCCATAAACCTTTATCCAATTGATACACGCGCGTATCAGGACAAATTTCTACATGGTCATATACGGCCTGAGCAATCTCTGAATTTTGCAAACCCAACTCGGAGGTGATTAATGTCTTCAGCGCTGAGCTTCCTACCCAGGTTTGCACTAAATGAATACCCTCAAGCAAAGTCTGACCACAAGCAAATCTCGCCTTTTGACCCTTGGGACCAGTAGCCTGTAATTGACGAATCTCTTTAAATAAGGAATTGTCTTTTGAGGTGATGAATTCAATTTTCATAGTGGGGATTATCAACTATGCAGTGCAAGTACATTACGAACCGGAGAGAAGCTACGACGATGTTGATCACATGCACCGAACTCCTTCAACGCAGCGAAATGGGCTTCGGTTGGATAACCCATATGCTGGGCGAACCCATAATGCGGATGCAGTTGATGAAGGGCCATCATTTGACGATCGCGTGTTACTTTAGCCAAAATGGATGCGGCAGATATAGCGGGCTCTTTGGTATCGCCCTTGATGATAGCCTCAGCTGAAATAGGCAGCTCAGGACAGCGGTTGCCATCAATCAAAGCCTTGTCCGGCCAGCCACCTAAGCGCGTAGTCAAGTCTTCAATCGCTCGGCGCATCGCCAGCATGGTTGCCTGCAGGATATTGATCTCATCAATCTCTGCTGGACTTGCTTCACCAAGACCCCAGGCCTTAGCTTTCTCCATAATTTGCTGATAGAGAAAATCCCGTCTTGCGGGGGTGAGTTTCTTAGAATCCTTTAATCCAATGATGGGGTTTTCAGGATTAAGCACGACTGCACCAGCAACCACTGCACCAGCCAAAGGGCCGCGCCCCGCTTCATCAACACCACAAACCCAAATCACGCTCACGCACTAACCCGATTTTTACCGGCGACAATCGTTTGCGCTACCGCCTGCGCAACCAATAAACCTGTTGGTCTACGCAAGCTCTCATGCATTTCTGCAAAACGGGTTTTAAGTTGACTGAGCTTACTAGGACTACTTAACCACTCTAATAGTGCATCTGCTAACTTACTAGGAGTTGCATCATCTTGCAAAAGCTCCGGGACAACAAATTCTTCACACAGGATATTTGGCAAACCTACATAAGGAAGATAGCCTTGGCGTTTCATGATTTGCGCAGTGAGCCAAGGCACCTTATATGAAATCACCATGGGCTTTTTCCAGAGCGCAGCTTGCAAAGTAGCAGTACCGCTAGCAATCAACACGACATCAGCAGCCTCAAGAACAGCATCTGCCTCACCATCAATTAAACAGATCTGAAGATCTGGATTTTTCTCAAGAGTGCTTTTGAGCAATACCTCAAGTGGCTCACGCAAACGGGGGGTTGCCACTGGAATCACAAATTGAAGTGACTGACCCTCCATACGCTTCGCAAGCGCTAGCATCGTTTCAAAAAAGATCGGGGCAATGAGCTCAATCTCCGAGCTACGACTACCTGGCAGGACCGAAATCAGAATTCCGTCTAGTGCATTAGTAGGTAGGTTTAAGATTTTTTTAATTCTTTGTCTAGCAGATGCGGGGTTTGGCTCCAAAGGAATTTCACTGGCTAGTGGGTGCCCAACATAAGTTGCGCTCATACCCGCACGCTCGTAAATCTCAGTTTCAAAGGGGAAGATGCACAGCATTCTCTCTACAGCCTGCTTGATCTTAGTAATACGCCCTGCTCGCCATGCCCAAATCGACGGGGATACAAAATGCAAGGTAGGGATACCAGCTTTACGTAAGGCTAACTCAACTCCTAGATTGAAATCCGGTGCATCAATACCGAGATAGACATCTGGGCGATCTTCACCGAGTAGATTGGTAATGAGCTCTTTACGAAGTTTCAAGATGGCAGGAAGCTGTTTGATTGCCTCAACGTAGCCACGAACACTGAGTGTCTCCATTGGCCAGTCTGAACGCAGGCCTTCCGCTTGCATGCGCAGACCACCAATGCCATACACCTCAAGATTAGAAGTGTCGGGGATTTGCTTTAAGGCGCTCAGTACTGGTGCAGCCAGCAAATCACCAGAAGGTTCTCCAGCTACGCAAGCTAACTTAGGCAAAGCAGAACCTTACCGAATAATGCCGCGGGTAGAGGCGGCAATGAAATCATGAAACTGGGTCAGTTTTTCTGCAGTTACGGTATCAGCTGCATTTGCTGCAACCATCTTCTGAATCTCTGCCTTAGCCTCCTCAAAACTCAGGCCATCCTTATAAAGCACCTTATACGCCTGACGTAAAGCAGAAATAGTTTCGCTTGAAAAGCCTCGACGCTTAAGTCCCTCAACGTTGATTCCATGAGGAGCAGCCTTGTCGCCAGCTGCAATCACAAACGGCGGAATATCTTGCACCAGAATTGAACCACCACCTAGCATGGAGTGCTGCCCAACGCGAACAAACTGATGAACACCAGACATACCACCCATAATGGTCCAGTCATCAACCTGGACGTGCCCTGCAATTTGGGCATTACTAGAGAAAATAGTGTGATCTCCAATTTGGCAATCGTGTGCAATGTGAACATAAGACATAATCCAGTTGTCACTACCAATACGGGTAATACCTTTGTCCTGCGATGTACCCGTATGAATGGTTGTGAACTCACGAACTGTATTGCGATCGCCCATAATTAATTGGGTAGGTTCGCCACGGTACTTCATATCCTGTGGGGCGCCACCAATAGCGGCAAAGTGAGCAAAGATATTTTCTTTACCAATTGTGGTGTAACCCTCGATGACGGTATGAGAACCGATCTTGCTACCAGCACCAATTTTGACATGAGGTCCAATGACAGAATACGGACCAATCTCGACATCACTAGCAATTTCAGCCTTGCTGTCAACTACTGCGGAAGCATGAATCCGAGTCATTACGCACCTTTCTTACGAACAGCACAAGTGATATTGGCTTCAGCAGCAAGCTCCCCATCAACCATAGCATGTACTTGGAACTTGTAAATACCGGCACGCTCACGCTCTAACTTCGCCGTCATGATGAGCTGATCACCTGGCAATACAGGCCTCTTAAAACGGGCGCCATCAATACCAGCGAAGTAATAAATGGCATTCTCTTCACGCACCTCGGCAAAAGTGAGGAGCGCTGCAGTTTGGGCAAGCGCTTCAATAATCAAGACACCAGGCATCACCGGAAAATCCGGAAAATGCCCTTGAAAAAATGGCTCATTCATCGTGACATTTTTGAGTGCGGTAATGCTTTGACGCGGCTCAATCTC
>CANGCM010000019.1 GCA_947452535.1 Burkholderiaceae bacterium
GTGAGTATTTACGCGGCCATCTTGTTCTTGCTGTTATGTTGTAGGATTCCCTATGTACGTAAGCTTTTGAGTAAGCGCCCTCATATCTAATACAAGCAATCTGATGACTCTGATTTCATATCCTTGCACTTTGCCATTTTCTCTGTCAGAGGATTTGCACTTTGCAAGTATTTGGTTTGATGTACGAAATCTTGATATGACCTCTCACAAAAATTAGAATGCCAGTCAGACAGATCGGTAGTTATCTTCTACCCCCAGGAATTGATATCTTTGAGCGCGGCTGGTTATCCGCAAACAATATTTTTCTCTATGGTGATGAAGATGTCTCGCTGGTAGATTCGGGCTATTGCTCACATCAGCAACTCACTCTTGGCCTAGTCACAAATGCACTGAAGCAATATGGCTTTTCAAGCCTCAATAAAGTAGTGAATACCCATTTGCATTCAGATCATTGCGGCGGTAATGCAGCGTTATTTAAGAAATGGGATAGTGAAATTTGGATCCCAGAGGCTGAGGCAATTGCAGTCCAAGCTTGGAATGAAGATTTACTCAGCTTTCAACAGCTGGGCCAAGACTGCCCACGCTTCGCTCATCACGGCCTGCTAGTGCCGGGCAAAGAAATTGTATTGGGTCGCTATCGTTGGCAAATTCTTGCAGCTCCAGGCCATGACAACCATGCAATCATGCTGTATCAAGAGCGGCATCAAATTTTGATCTCAGCCGATGCATTATGGGAAGATGGCTTTGGGGTAATCTTTCCCGAGCTTTGGGGTGAGGGTGGCTTTGAGGAGGCGGCAAAAACACTAGAGCTGATTGAAGGGCTCTCAGTTGCCTTAGTAATCCCAGGGCATGGTAAGCCTTTTACGGATGTAAAAAAATCACTTGAGATTGCGAAGTCGCGTCTTGATTACCTCGCTAGCGATACCGACCGTAATGCCCGTCATGGAGCTAAGGTATTACTGAAATATAAGTTATTAGAATGGCGTACTAGAGATATCAAAGCAGTCTGCCAATGGATTGGCTCTACCCCAGTGTTGGAGAATATTCGCAAGCAATTAAATATGACGGCTGAGGATTTTCAGGAGTGGCTGCCACAAGCCCTGCTAAAGTCAAATGCCGCAGTGATTGAACAAGATCGCCTGATTAATCTTGACTAAAGCGTTCGAGTACCCGTTGCTCGAGCTTTGATCTGCAATTATTCGCAAAAACGTCATATAAGTATTAATATAAATGACTTAGTCAACTAGTAAAGTAAGTAAAGAGAATATGGAGTCCAACGTGGAACATACCGTTTTAGTTACCGGCGCTACTGCTGGATTTGGTGAGGCTACTGCCCGTCGTTTTTTGGCTCATGGCCATAAGGTCATTGCGCTTGGCAGAAGGGTGGAGCGCTTGGAGGCTTTGAAGAACTCCCTGTCGGCAGAGCAACAGAAAAAATTACTTACTCTGGCTGTTGATGTTTGCGATAGCGCGAAGGTAGACGCTCTGGCTGCTACCCTGCCTGCCGAATTTGCTGGTGTCACAGTATTGGTTAATAACGCTGGTTTAGCTTTAGGTCTTGAGCCGGCACATAAAGCAGTGCTAGCAGACTGGGATCGTATGATTGATACCAATATCAAAGGTTTAGTCCATATGACTCGCGCTTTCTTGCCGGGCATGGTTGAGCGACGAGCTGGCCACGTCATTAATCTAGGTTCTGTGGCGGCGAACTATCCCTACCCGGGTGGCAATGTGTATGGGGGAACTAAAGCCTTTGTGAAGCAATTTAGCTTGAATTTAAGAGCGGATTTAATTGGCACACCGGTACGGGTTACTTGTGTTGAGCCTGGCATGTGCTCTGGAACAGAGTTTTCGAATGTACGCTTTAAGGGCGATGACGACAAGGTAGACCAGGTTTATAGCGGTGTTAAAGCATTAAGTGCAGATGATGTAGCGGAAGCGATTTACTGGTCTGCTAATTTGCCCAGTCATATGAATATTAATTTTGTAGAGCTGATGCCGGTGCAGCAGTCTTTTAATGCCTTTAATGTGCATCGCGGTGACTTTTAAAAAAATCTAGTTGGTCGGTTTCCATTTGTAAAACTGGGGATAGATACGCATCACCACTGGCCCGTCAAAATCCCAGGATTTACAGGTTCCTAAATGGCGTGGTGGCTTGCTGTCATCCCCATCAAATAGTGCTCCAGGGATAGACTGAAAAGTGGCTGTAGCAATATTGCTTAGCAGCTCTCGCAGATGTGTGCATCCTTTGATACCACCGAGATGTTCATTAATCGTCTTGCGCCAACCTTGACCGATGCGCTCCCCAATCAGTGCATCCATGGGAGGTATCACTTGGGGGCATTCTGGATAAGGGTGGCTATCCATTGCCACCTCAATTGCTTGAATGACTAATTCAGTATTGACAGTGAGACGCACTCGCATATCGTGAAAAGCCTGTTCTGGCGCCCAGGTTTTTCCGCCAGTAGTAAAGGGTTGAAATTTAAAGTCTCGTAAATGGGCTTCAATGTCCCATAAGCCGTCCTCACGGGCAAAGCCCTCAAAAGTAATTTCACGTTTGTGGAGTGGGTTTCTAGGTGCCGGGGTCGGAAGCATCGTGTCAGTGAATAGGGTATGAGTAAGAGGTGAGTGATAGGTATCAAGGAATAAGCATCAATAATAACGACTTCATTTCACAGTCGCTCATTCAGTCGGCTTTGTAGTATTCTCGGCAGCATATGGCCAAACCGATTTCGCTCGAAAAAGTATTATTTAGCCAAGGCTTTGGTACTAGGCGCTATTGCAGCGATTTAGTCTATGCTGAGCTAGTTAAGGTCAATGGAGTTTTGGCAGAAGATCCGGAAGAACGAATTGCTACTGAGGGTTTGATGCTCAATGTAGAAGGTATAGACTGGGAATTCCATGAAAAAGCCTATATCGCCTTTCACAAACCCCCCAATTACGAGTGCTCTCATAAAACTACGCACCATCCGAGCGTCTATAGTCTATTACCAAAACCTTTTGTTGAGCGAGGCCTGCAATGCGTAGGTCGCTTGGACTTTGATACCACTGGGCTTATTTTAATTTCAGATGATGGTCAGTTTATTCACAAGATGACCACGCCAAAGAAGAATATTGGTAAGGTCTATGAGATCTCTACACCTGATCCAATTACTCAAAAGCAGATAGATCATTTACTCAAGGGTGTTGTGCTAGATGATGATCCAGCCCCCTGTTTTGCAAAGGCCTGTAAGCAGCTGAGTGAGAACACAATGGCAATGACGATTGTTGAGGGCCGCTACCATCAGGTGAAGCGGATGATGGCTGCAGTAGGTAATCACGTTGCCAAGCTGCACCGTATTGAAATTGGGCAATATGTCATGCCTACTGATTTAGCTGAGGGTGAATGGCGCTGGCTTTATCCAGAGGATTTACAAAGACTCTCTAAGAGTGTGGAGACACCCATTGTTTAAGCCAAAATTACTGCCATCGGATTATGATTTTAAAAAATCGCTGCCGGATTGGCAGGTAGACCTCAGCGCTCCAGAGTTAAAGCGAGTATTTGTATTTAAGGATTTTAAAAGCGCCTTTCAATTCATGACACTGTGTGCAAGCTTTGCAGAAGAATTAGATCATCATCCCGATTGGTCTAACGCTTGGAATACGGTGTCAGTTCGCTTGAGTACCCACTCAGAGAAAGCTTTGACTGAGTTAGATACCACCATGGCAAGTGCCATGGATCGATTTGCGCTTCAAGTCTTAGGACAGTAAAGACTTACTGAATTTCCTCATCTTCTTCATCTTCAGAGCTAATGCTCATCAGGATGGTTGCCAAGAGACCATAAACCACTTCAGTGGCGATCATGCCATCTTCATCAAGCTCATCAATCAGATCATTTAAGCAATCTTCTGTGGGCTCATTTAACAGGGTCATGGCGCATTGGCACCCATAGTCAAAATCTTCGTCGTTTTGGTCTTGAGTGTCGTTAGTCATATGAATCCTTTATGTGAAGCTACAGAATACCTTTTTTAGTTATGCTCATAAAGCACTTTTGACCCTAAGATGCGTCATTTTTTTGGCAGTATTCTATTCATGTTGCAAAAATTGCCTTGGCTCTAGCGTTGATTAGGGATTGCAGTGCTGGCATTGAGAAGGATTTGCAAATCGGAGTACCTTCATGCCTTCCTTGTCGCTATGCTGACATTTGAGACAGCCCCATATTTTGGCAATCTCTTGATTGGTGGGCATGCCGCAGGCATTGCAGGGTAGGCCACGCTCGATATCCCGAATCCAATATCCGGGCATCTGACATGCTGGACATAGCGAATTCATTTTATTTGCAAGATCTATGACCGCTCGACGAATATTGTCCATGCGCGTTGGATTAGCAAAAGCCCGCAGATCATTTTCAACATAGACAATACCCTTAGAGGAGTGTGCAGATGCCCATTCAAAAGCATCTTTTAATTGCTTGATGTCGCTAATATTTTTTATTGACCTGGGGTGATGTTCATCCGTTGGTTTCACAACCAGATAGTGGGAGGGGAAAAGTGCGGTTTGTGCAAATTTTTCCAACTCCTCCCAGTGACTGACATAGGCGTGGGAGTTTTGAGCGGCCGCACCTGAAAACCCGGTAATTTCAAGTTGGGATTGTTGATCGATGAGGATCACTAATTCATTGTTCCATGGCAACATGCCGGTAAATGGGTCGGCCACAAATGCACCTTCATTTGCAAGGCCTAATTCTGTACTCAAGAGCTCCATACCAATTTGCGCTTTTTTTCTTGCGGCATCAAGTTGACTGCCATACCGGGGTATTTCTTGTGTAAAGGTTCCGAGTAAGTCAGTATCGTAAGCATTAGTTAGCTTGACCTCTAGGCCTGTTGCTGAACCCAGGACTTCATTGAGCACAAGCTCTTTACCATGCTTGGTTAATACACTTGCGACTCTATTAGAAAAAATACCCATTTGAATATCTCTGATTAAAGTTGATGCCGGTATTTACATGGTCAGTTTAGCCAGCATGGCGTATAAGGGAATACCTAAAATGATATTGAAGGGGAAGGTAATGCCTAAAGACATTCCCATATACAGTGCGGGATTAACCTCGGGTAATGCATGACGCAAAACCGCTGGTACGGCAATGTATGAGGCACTTGAGGCAAGCACCATTAATAGGATGGTGTTACCAAGCGGCAGTCCCATGAGTTTGCAGAGCGCTAGGGCAATGAGCGCGTGCGAAAGTGGTGAGCCAATTGCATAGAGTAGGGTAATAGGCGGCTTCCCTTTTAAGCCTGAAATATTCCTTGCTGCCATGAGGCCCATATCTAGCAGAAAAAATGCCAGCATTCCCTTAAAGAGATCTATTGAAAATGGGGCCATTAATTTTTGACCAGCATCTCCGCTCATTAGTCCAACCAGCATTGACCCCAGCAAGAGAAGCTGTGCGCCATCAGTAAAAGACTCGTGCAATATTTTTGAGATACCTATTGAGCTATGCTGGGATTGAGTCTGAGCCGTGTGTGAGGAACGGGCTTGGTTTGCCAAAACGATCGCCAAGATAATTGCTGGAGACTCCATCAGCGCCATGGCCGCAGCCATATGGCCACCATAGGTGATATTAAATTGATCTAGATACTGAGTAGCCGTGATGAAGGTCACTGCACTTACAGAGCCGTAGGTCGCCGCAATTGCTGCCGCATCAAAGGTATTGAGTTTGGTTCTGAGAATACGGTAACCTATAAAGGGAATAAGAATAGCTAAAAATATTGCCAAGCCTAATGAGAGCGCAATTTCAGCAGTGAAGCCAGATTTATGAAGAGCAAATCCACCTTTTAGTCCTAATGCCATCAGTAGGTAAAGAGAAAGAAAGCGTGAAATGGGTTGAGGAATCTCTAAATTCGATTTGACAGCGCCAGCGAATACGCCAAATATAAAGAATAAAATTGCTGGATCTAAAAAATTTGCCATAAGTGAATTTCGCTTTCAGTACTCAAGTCTTTATCTGTGTAAGCTTTCCTCGGATGATGGCTTCTACCAGAGGGTGCTGAATCTTTTTTTCTGAGCGAATCGCATAAAAATACTCATAAAGATCTTCGCAACCACCAATCATGTCCATGTTGTAAGTTTCTTTCAAATTCTTTTGAATGATTTGCCCTGCAGGAAACACGCCTAAGCCACTAGCTGCAAAGGTTTTCAGTAGGGCGCTATCCTCGAACTCACCAGCAATATTGGGGTTGATACCATTCTTGGCAAACCACTGATCAATCAAGTGACGAACCTTGGAATGAGAGGTTGGCAAAAGAATGGGTAGATCATTTAGGCATTCGGGGAAAGTTTTTTTAGTTCGCTTTAATACTTTATTGGGGCCGAACCAGGCTATCGATGACTTCATGAGCTCTGCGCTATACACGTGAAGATTTTTATTGCTCGGGGCGGGTCGGTCAGCGAGAACAACATCAAGTCGGTGCAATGCTAGATCGGCTAATAGATCCTCAAACTCCCCTTCGTGGGCAATGAGCTGGACATCATTTGTTTCTAGAATAGGCTCCAGTAATTGTCTAGTAATGAGTTTAGATAAACCATCCGATACGCCAACTGTAATTTTGGTTTTAGGGGAGATTGCCGCCTCCCTGACTGCTTCAGGTAACCTTTCTCCGAGGAGAAAGATTTGATCGGCAATTGCTAAAGCTGCAAATCCTGACTCTGTTAAGGCTAACCCACGTCCAGCTGGTTTAAATAGTAAATACCCGAGAGATTTTTCTAATTCGTGTACTTGAGCGCTAATTGTCTGAATGGCCATATTGAGACGCTCGGCAGCCTTAGACATGCTACCTTCTTTGGCAACCACCCAGAAATAGTAAAGATGACGATAGTTATAGAGCATTTTGATTGTCAGTTTTTTACGAAGTTATTATCACTATATATCTGCTTTTAGTTTAATGCAAAGCCCCCTAAAGTAACCCCATAGAAATCCATGACATTCATGGGTGGCAAACTTATTGAGGGGGTGCAGGTGGAACTATTTAGTCCGGAATTTTTTTCAGCTTTATTGGCAATTATTGTGATTGACCTAGTTTTAGCGGGGGATAACGCAATCGTCATTGCAATGGCTGCTAAAAATCTTCCCGCACATTTGCAAAAGAAAGCGATTATTTGGGGTGCTGTAGGCGCAATCGTAGTGAGAAGTGCAATGACCCTATTAGTCGTGTACTTGCTGAAGATCCCCGGTTTAATGCTGTTAGGCGGCCTGCTATTGGTGTGGATAGCTTATCGCTTACTCAATCCTGTAGAAGATGGTCAAGAGCAGGGTCACGCCACAAGTACTTTTTGGGGCGCGATGAAAACCATTGTGATTGCTGATGCGATTATGGGTCTCGATAACGTCTTGGCAGTTGCTGGGGCTTCGCATGGCAGCTATGTCTTGGTTGTGCTTGGATTGTTAATCAGCATCCCGGTGGTGATTTGGGGATCTACACAAATACTCAAATTAGTGGAGCGCTACCCTTCAGTAACCTATGTGGGCGCTGGTGTATTGGCATGGACAGCAGCAAAGATGATGGTATCGGAGCCCATCTCCCAAGAATGGCTCGCAACGCAGAGTCCGGCATTGGAGTATTTAATTCAAGTGGTGGTCGTATTGGGAGTGTTATCAGGTGGCTTTATTAGAAGTAGACGTGCACTTGAAGATTTGATTGCCCCTTCGGTGGTTGTTCCGGAGTCTGCAAATGGAGTTTCAACAGAGCAGTTCTTTAATTTTGGAGAAAGCAAGATGAATAAAATTCTCATTCCAGTAGATGGTTCAAAAAATTCAGAGATGGCATTAAAGCATGCTGTAAAGGCCTACGGCCAAGACTCTCAAGCACACTTCTACCTATGTAATGTGCAGCTCAAACTACATAAGCACATCAGTAAATTCTTGTCTAAGCAGATGATTAATGAGTGGCATGCTGAGCGGGCAACATTAGCCGCAGCTTCAGCCTCTTCTTATCTTGCAGCGCAAGGCCTCAATTACTCTTTTAATTATGTCTCTGGCGATAAAGGTACTGCCATTCGTGATGAGGCAACTCGTCTTGGCTGCAACCGCATCGTAGTGGGCACATCAAAGAAGAACTCTCTGAGTAGATTATTTGAAAACTCTACGACGGCTAAGTTATTAGAGATTTGTGATGTCCCGGTTGAGGTGGTAACTGGCAAAACCTTGCCCACCTTAGAGCGTTGGGGTATTCCAGCACTGGGTGCTGGTGTGGCAACTGCCTTAATGGCTGTCGTAATCGATTAATTTTTATCCTGCTGTTCTCTTTTGGCCCTCCTCGCGAGGGCCTTTTTTTATTAAAAAATATTCAGATTAATACTGAATTAATGTCTATTAAATTCTGCTTTATTAAGAATATTAAATGGCTTAATCTGAACCCCTCTTCACCACAGGGGCAGTCAATGAATATCTTTTTAGAAACGAAGGAAGTAGAGGATGTTGAGTTAAAAAATTTTACCGAGGGTCGCGTAAAGTTTTCTTTAAAACGTCTTTTTTGGATGGTGCGGAAAATTCAGGTTCGGTATTCGACAATTTCACAGTCAAAGTCTACTAGCAATCAACATTGTCAAATTAGCCTAGAGACTTTTGATCATCGTCAAATTGAAGTGAGTATTACTGCCAAAGATAAGCGCATAGCTCTCGATATGGGTTTGAAGAAAATCGGTAAGCACGTGCAGAAAGCCTTTCGGAAGAGTCAAAAATATGGACGTCTCTCAAGGCATGTGTATGTATAGACTGCTTTGCACTCAAGTGAAATTTGAATAAATGACACTATTACCAATTTATTGCCTCAATACTTCACTTTGCTCAAAAAATCGTGATTAGGTCACTGATTTGGTCTATTCCCTATGCTTTGTAGCTTCAGTGGCGCGATAATGAAAGATCATCTTTATTCTCCAAAATGAACTCCATGAAATTCTTAAAGTCTGGGTCAATGATCGTTGCCTGCATCTTTTTTTCAGGGGGTGTAATTGCGCAAGGACAAAAGCCGCTAACGATCAATGAGCTCATTGGGATTGCTTTGGAATCGAGCCCCCAAGTATTGGCGGCGCGGGATCAATCCAGAGCGATTAAGGGGCAGCTCTCATCAGCTCGCGCGATCCCCAATCCTGAATTTGAGCTTAATACCGGACAGCAAAGGTCTGCATCCGGACCATTGACTTTCGGCACCGTATCCTCGTGGTCAGTCACACAGCCTCTGGATATGCCTTATACGCGATACCCCAGGGTAAATGCTGCCGAGGCTAATGTGCGGGCTGTGGATGCAGGGCGGGTTGCCTTTGAAATTGAAATCATTTCAAGAGTACAGCAGCGATTTTATGAATTGATGCGTCGCGAAGCAGAGTTGAGTGCTGCTGAGGAGGATTTGGGTCTGACCAAGCAAATTCGTGATCGTATGCAAATTCGCTATGACGTTGGTGAGACTGCGCGATTTGAATTAATTCGGGTGCAAACAGAGTTTCTGAATGCACAAATTAATGCTGAATCTAGCAAGCTAAGGGTTGAGCAGGCCAAAGGTCTATTGAGACAAGTGGTCGGTCATGCTTTACCGCCTAACTATGAGGTGGTTTCACAAGTTCTCAAAATGGAGCCCTTGCCTTCTTTGTCGATCCTGCTCAGTGAGTTGCATATGCAAAGCCCCGATTTAAAGAGGGCGAAAGCAGAGGTTGAAGCGACTGAATCTAAGTTGAGCTTTGAGCAGAACTCTCGTTTACCTCGACTTTCTATTAAGGCTCAGCAATATAACGATCCTAATTTCACTGATCGTCTTTATGGATTGGTAGTCAGCATTCCAATTTGGGACTTTAAGGGCGGTCAGATTGCCGAGGCAGAAGCCAATGCATCACGAGCTAAGAATCAATTCAATGCTCAAAGCCAAGGCCTTGAGCAGCAGCTAGAGAGTGCTTATCAGCTCTACCAGATGACTAGTTATCAGGTAAAAATTCTAGATCAAGAGGTTGTTCAGTTAGCCTCAAGTGCGCGTCGTATTGCAGAGGTTTCCTATCGCTATGGAGAGCGAGGATTGCTTGAGTATTTAGATGCGCAAAGAACATTTAGGGTTGCTCGTAATGACTTGATTAAGGCCCGTTTTGATTTAGCCTCAGTCGTTACTGAAATACAGCGTTTAAGGGCAACTCCTGAATGGGTTGCGAAAATAGAGGGTGGAATGTAATGAAGAAAAATTTCTTGGGCACTGTCAATAAATTCAAGGACTTTTACTTCCGCTACATGGCAATTACAAGAGTCTATGCACATGAGTGGGCTAGCATCATTGTCAAAACCCAAAATGATTTGTACACCTTTACCCATAAGTGGTTTGGTGATCACTTGCCTCGTGTGGCTCAGCAATACGATAAGAGTCCTCAATGGGCGCAGAAGAGCCTCTTTTATCTTCCTTGGTTTTGTCTATTTCTGATCACCCTCAATTACTTCAATGTATTTGATCGCAGTCCAACCATTAAATCTGTTCAAGATCCAAATGTGGTGATTGTGAATGACGATTTACGTAAGATGATTACTGATGGACAAATCTACACAGACTCTTTTGTTGAGGAGTTACGTGCATCCGGAAGAATTGATTTCAATGAACTTTTCCTCTCTCGGATTGGCGCAAACGTTACTGGGAGGGTTTCTGACATTTTTGCAATCCCTGGTCAGACTGTTAAACAGGGTGATATGTTGGCTAAGATTACCTCTACAGAATTAACTCAATCCCAACTCTCCTACTTAAAGTCAAAAAGTGCTAGTCAATTGGCAGATCAAGCCGCTAATCGTGCCAGAATATTATTTAAAGAAGATGTGATTGCATTAGCAGAGTTGCAAAAACGTGAGGCCGAAGCCAATAGTGCAAAGGCGGAGTACCGGGCAGCTAATGATCAATTACGTGTTCAGGGAATGGATCAACCCAGTATTGATCGTCTCGCAAAGTCAGGTGTGATTGAATCCATTAACAATGTAATCGCCACCATCCCCGGTGAAATTGTTGAGAGAAAAATTAATAAAGGACAGGTTGTTCAGCCTGCAGATGCACTCTTCACGGTAGCTGACTTGAGTTCTTTATGGGCTGTTTCTGAGATTCCAGAAAGTAGCTCATATTTGATTCATAAGGGTCAAAAAGTTACCTTAATTATTCCTGCCTTAAGAAATGCGCAGATGGAGGGTGTAGTTGCTCATGTTGATTCCATCGTAAATCCTCAAACACGTACGGTTGTTGTCAGAATGGAAGTGCCAAATAAAGATGGCTTAATTAAGCCCGGCATGTTGGCGACCATGATGATTGAAAGTCAGCCTACGGAGCGCTTGTTAGTGCCGGTGAGTGCCGTGATTCGTCAAGATAACCAAGATCACGTTTTCATTCGTGAGGATGGGGAAACTTATCGTATGGCTGCCGTTAAGCTAGGGCCGGAAGGTAAGGGTTTCCGCCCGGTAATTTCTGGCCTAAAAGAGGGTCAGGAAATTGCCGTCAATGGCGCATTCCATTTAAACACCGAGCGTAAGCGACAGCTTAGTGGTGGCTAGTCATCATGATTGAGAAAATTGTCCGCCTCTCACTACAGCAACGACTGCTAGTAGTTATTATTGCAATCGTCTTAATGGTGGCTGGTTTGCTAGCTACTAAGCGCTTATCGGTAGATGCTTTTCCAGATGTTACCAATGTGCAAGTGCAGATTGCTGCAGAGGCTCCAGGCCGATCACCAGAAGAGGTTGAGCGATTTGTTACTGTGCCGATTGAGTTAGGAATGACAGGCTTGCCTAGCTTAACTGAAATGCGCTCGCTTAATCGCAACGGTATTTCCATCATTACACTGGTCTTTACTGAAAAAACGGATTTATATTTTGCGCGGCAGTTGGTAACTGAGCGCTTAATTGAGGTGGCTGCAAAAATGCCTGTGGGTATTACTCCAGTTTTAGCACCACCTTCAACGGGCTTGGGAGAGGTTTATCAATACACCTTAGATCACCCATCTGATGGTAATAAGCAGTTGACAGTAGAGGATCTTGAGGATCGTCGTGCCGTGCAAGATTGGATCGTTAGACCAATGCTACGCTCAGTAGCGGGCGTGGCTGAGATTAATACCCAAGGCGGCTATGCCCGTGAATACCAGGTCCTAGTTAATCCAGAAAGATTGCGTCATTACCAAATCAGTCTGCGAGAAGTATATGAGGCGCTCGCTAGAAACAATGCTAATTCTGGTGGTGGGCAACTTCCAACCTATGCTGAACGTTATCTCATTCGAGGTGTAGGCCTCATTACTAAGCCCGAAGATATTGGAAAAATTATTCTCAAGGAAGTAAAGGGAATTCCGGTCTATGTAAAGAACGTAGCTGAAATTACGATTGGAAGTGAAATACGACAGGGCGCTGCTATTAAAAATGGCTATACCGAGAGTGTTGCCGGCATTATCCAAATGATTCGTGGGGGTAATGCACGGGATGTAGTGAACCGTATTAAGTTAAAAGTTGCTGAGATTAATGAGGGCAAGCTATTGCCGGAGGGTCTTCAGATAGTTCCTTTTTACGATCGAACAGATTTGGTTAATGCTGCGATGTTTAATGTGGCTAAAGTATTGATCGAAGGGGTGATTCTTGTTGTCATCCTGCTCTTTTTATTCTTGGGCGATGTGCGGTCTTCACTTATTGTGGTGGCCACTTTAATCCTGACGCCACTACTCACATTCTTGGTAATGAATCGCTATGGCATCTCAGCCAATCTCATGTCACTTGGCGGTCTTGCGATTGCGATTGGCATTATGGTGGATGGATCGGTCGTAGTGGTCGAAAATACTTTTGCCAAACTAGGGCAGCGATTAAAGTCTGGGGAGTCAAAGAATCGGATTATCTTGGAGGCAGCCACCGAAGTTGGGACACCAGTACTCTTTGGTGTTGGCATCATTATTTTGGTGTTCATGCCGCTACTTTCGCTTGAGGGTATGGAGGGCAAGATGTTTGCACCCATGGCTATCACTATTGCTATTGCGCTGACAATTTCACTGATTCTGTCATTTACCCTGTCACCAGTGTTGTGCTCTTACATTCTTAAAGGGGGTAGTGAAGATGACACCAAGTTAGTGGGGCGCATGCGTGCACCTTACGAGCGCTGGCTTCATTGGAGTTTAGCTAACCCAAAATTAGTTGTGAAGCGCTCTTTGATTGCCTTAGGGATTAGCTTGGTAGGTTTTGTTTTGTTGGGTAAAGCCTTTATTCCAGTTATGCAAGAGGGGTCGATTACTCCCGTGATTGTGCGTGCCCCTAATATTTCCTTAGATGAGTCCATCAAGCTAGAGTTTGAGGCCATTAAACGGATCATGACTATTCCGGATGTGAAGATGGCGGTATCGCGCTTGGGCAAAGGGGAGTCTCCAGCAGATCCAGGTCAGCCTAATGAATCTGATCCAATTGTCACGCTCAAGCCTTTAGGGGATCGGAAGCTAAGTCAGGAAGAGATAGCGCAAGAGATTCGAGATAAATTAAAGACTTTGCCAGGTATTGAGTTATCTATTTCCCAGCCCATTGCTGCGCGCGTAGATGAAATGGTGTCAGGCGTTCGCTCACAAGTAGCGATTAAGATCTTTGGAGATGATCTCGCTATTTTGCAAAAGCTGGGTGCGCAAATCAGCCAAGTGCTGACCAAAATGAAGGGTAGTAACGACTTACGTATTGAGCAAGCTTCTGGGCAAAACTACCTCAATATTGTGATAAACAGAGATGCTATCGCACGCTATGGCATTAATGTATCGGATGTTAATGAGGTGATTGAAACTGCTATCGGGGGGAAGCAGGCTAGTACTGTTTATGAAGGGGAGAGACGCTTTCCTTTGGTGCTGCGCTATCCATCTACCTATAGAAATAATCTCGATGCAATCGAAAATATCATCTTACATTCGCCAGATGGTGCTCAAGTTTTAATGCGCGATTTGGCTGAAATTACTTTAGTTGATGGTCCTTCACAGATTTCTCGCGAGTCTGGCAAGCGTCGTTTAGTAGTAGGTGTGAATGTAGAGGGCCGAGATTTGGGTGGTTTTGTGACCGAGGCGCAAGATCGGATTGCTAAACAGGTGGAGTTGCCGCAGGGATATACGCTTGAGTGGGGCGGTCAGTTTGAGAATATGCAACGTGCAATGGGGCGTTTGATGATCATCATTCCACTCACGATCTTGGCGATCTATTTTTTACTCTTCATGCTCTTTAAGTCAGTGCGCCTAGCAGGACTCATTATTTTGGTCTTACCATTTGCTTCGATTGGTGGCGTATTTGGCTTATTTCTATCGGGTGAGTATTTATCGGTTCCGGCCGCGGTGGGCTTTATTAATCTCTGGGGTATCGCAGTGCTCAATGGCGTAGTCTTGATTTCATTTATTAAGCAGCTACGTGAGGATGGCTATTCTATGGAGGATGCTCTGCTACATGGTTGTGGTCATCGCTTTAGACCGGTCATGATGACTGCTTCAGTAGCGATGTTGGCTTTGGTGCCAATGCTATTTTCTGGTGGCCCAGGTTCTGAGGTAACCCGTCCATTGGCGGCCGTAGTCATCTCAGGGTTAATTACCTCAACCGCATTAACATTGCTAGTACTCCCTGTCCTATACCGATGGTTTGAAGATAAAGAGGTGGAAGCATGATGGAAGTGAAGGCGGTCATACGCCCAAATAAGTTAGCTGCCCTTAGAACAGCGTTACTAGAGACCCCGGGCTTTCCGGGTATGACGGTGACTAAGGTTGAGGGTTGTAGCGCTCCTAATCGGACCAGTAAATCGAATATTAAAGATGAGCTTACTGACTATTCGGCAAAAGTAAAGATTGAAATTGTTTGTAATGATGAGGTTGCGCAGGTCTTCATGGATCGTATCGTCACTATTTGCCAGACGGGTCAAGTAGGGGATGGTGTCGTTTGGTGTACCGAGGTTCCTAAGGCTTTCTTTATCTCTAAATCCACCCCTTAAGCTAGGCTAAATTCCCCATATTGGATTAAATCGTCAAGAATCACAAATCATTAAGAATTGTTAGAATGTACATTGTCCAACAGGGGTAACTGCAGCTAACAAGGGTTAAATATGGGTGGCATTTCTCAGTGGGAGCAACTCCATATTGAGCTGACAGCGGCTTTAGGTAGCTCTGTTCATTTTGATACAGCTCACCAAGCGGTGTATGCCTCTGAAGCATCTAACTATCGCCAAATTCCGATTGGGGTCGTCACCCCAAAAAATACTGAGGAATTCGTCAAGGGTATTGAGATTTGCCATCGCAATAAAGCACCAGTCCTCATGCGGGGTGCTGGTACCTCTATGAACGGCCAGACTGTTAATAATGCAGTCGTATTTGATATCTCCAAGTACTGTAACCATATCCTTGCTTTAGATCCAGTCGCTGGTAACGCCCTTGTTGAGCCAGGAGTGATCTGTGATTCTTTGCGCGATGCTGCCGAGTTGCATGGTTTAACTTTTGCACCAGATCCCGCTACACACAGCCGCTGTACTTTGGGCGGCATGGTTGCTAATAATTCTTGCGGCGCTCATTCTGTAATGGCAGGTAAGACGCTGGAGAATACTGAAGCCTTAGAAATTTTGACTTATGACGGCGAACGTTTTTGGGTTGGCCCAACATCAGACCAAGAGCTAGAGCAGATTATTGCTGCTGGTGGTCGCAAGGGTCAGATCTATCAAGACTTGCTGACTTTACGGGATCGTTATGCCGAACAGATTCGCACGCGCTTTCCGAATATTAAGCGCCGTGTCTCCGGGTATAACCTAGATCAGTTATTGCCTGAAAATGGATTTAACGTTGCAAAGGCTTTGGTCGGGACTGAGGGGACGTGTGCTTTTACTTTGGCCGCCAAGGTGAGATTGGTGAAGAGTCCTGCTAAACGCGTTGTTTTGGTATTGGGTTTTGAGGATATTTATGTAGCAGGCGATGCGGTACTCGAATACCAATCTTTTAATCCAATCGCGATTGAAGGTTTGGATTACAAAATTATTCGTGGCTTGCAACAGCGTAATTTAGCCAAGGCAGAAATTGATCTATTGCCATCTGGAAATGCATGGGTGGTATTGGAGTTTGGTGACGATGCGCTTGAAGCTGCAGTGGCACAAGCTGAAAAAGCGGAGCAGTATTTCAAGGGAAGAACGAAAGGGCCACAGCCATCAACCTGGTTAGTGCCTGACCCGCTGATGCAAAAGCGGATTTGGTCGATTCGTGAAAATGGCGCATCTGCTACTCATTTATCGATTAATCCTAATTCTCCTGATGCAGTCGTTGGTTGGGAAGATGCGGCAGTGGACCCAACACGTCTAGGTGATTACTTGCGTTCTTTTCAGGCGCTGGTGGATTCCTATGAATATGAGACCTCTCTTTATGGTCACTTCGGTGATGGTTGTGTCCATGCCCGCATCACTTTTAATTTGCGTACAGCAGAAGGGGTTGCTAAATTTAGATCCTTTATTCGAGATGCCGCCACTTTAGTTGTGGAGTTTGGTGGCTCGCTTACTGGCGAGCACGGCGATGGCCAAGCCCGAGCAGAATTTCTGCCCATTATGTTTGGCGAAGAATTGATGGGCGCAATGCATGAGTTCAAGCGTATTTGGGATCCTCAAAACAAGCTCAATCCCGGCAAAGTGGTACATCCTTATCGCGTAGATGAAAATCTGCGCATGGGCCCGGAATATAAAGTAGTCAATATCAAGACACGCCTGAATTTCTTGAGTCAAGAAGGCAATGGTTTCCAAAGAGCGGTTGAGCGCTGCGTTGGTATGGGTAAGTGCCGCAGTGAAAAAGTGGGCACGATGTGCCCAAGTTATCGCGCTACCAAAGAAGAGCGCTTCTCAACCCGCGGCCGCTCACGACTCTTTTGGGAAATGCTGCAAGGTGAAGTGATTAAGGATGGCTGGGAAAGTAAAGAGCTTAAAGAGGCTCTGGATACTTGCCTCTCCTGCAAGGGTTGCAAGAGTGATTGCCCGTCGCATGTCGATATGGCTGCTTATAAAGCGGAGTTCTTGTCTCACTATCATGAGACTAACAACAGACCTCGCCAGGCGCTGACCATGGGTCGCATTGGAGATTGGGCGCCACTCGCGAGTAAGTTCTCGTGGCTGATGAATGGCGTAATGCAAACGCCGGTTTTATCTAGTGTTGCTAAATGGCTTGCTGGTGTAGCGCAAGAGCGTAGCCTACCTAAGTTTGCCAACCAGTCTTTCAGAAAACAGTTCAAGCAATTGAGTCCCTCTCAAGTAGGTCAGAAGAAAGTCATCTTATGGGTAGATACTTTCTGCGAACATTTCCACCCAGAAGTAGCCAATGCTGCAGTGGAGGTGTTGGGCCATGCAGGCTTTGAAGCCACCTTGCCGAAAACACCTCTGTGTTGTGGCCGTCCTTTATATGATTTTGGTTACCTTGATCTCGCCAAGCAAAAGCTGGAGAAAATCCTCGATGCGATCGGCAGTGAGATGAATGAAAATCCTGATTCCCCTATCGCAGTCGTCGGCCTTGAGCCAGGCTGTATGTCGGTGTTTAAGGATGAGTTATTGAAGTTCTTCCCTAATGATCCAAGAGCGCAGTTGTTATCGTCTAGCAGCTATCTGTTGGGTGATTTCTTGCATGAGCAGGGCTATACACCACCACCCTTAGACTGCGATATCTTAGTTCACTCTCATTGTCATCAGAAGTCTTTATTTGGTACTAAAGGAGATGTAGCGCTCCTCAGTGCTTTGGGCGCAAAGGCTAATTACATTGATAGTGGTTGTTGCGGTATGGCTGGCTCATTTGGATTTAATCCAGAGCACGTCGAGATCTCAAAAGCGGTGGGTGAGTTGGTTCTACTCCCAGCGATTCGAGCTGCTAATCAGAATACGATCATTCTGACGAATGGCTTTAGCTGTAGAGAGCAAATTGAGCAAGAGACCGGTCGTCAGGTGAAACATTTGGCCGAACTCTTGCAGATGGCTCACCAAGCTCAGATAGCGGGCTAATCGTTCCTAGGCATTCGTAAGTTAAAAACCTTTGATAAATTCACTCCTAGTACTTTTTACGCTAATATCTTTATAGCTCTGATCCTCATTGGGGTTAGTGGTCAACTTGAATCCATTGATTTTTACATTCGAAAGGATGGGGAATAATGATGAAACGACGAGAATTTTTAGGGGCTTCCTTTGCTCTTGCCATGCCCTCATTAGGGTTTGCTCAATCCTTTCCTAATAAGCCTATTCGTTACATTGTTCCTGTGGCCGCTGGTGGAGGTAATGACATGATTGCGCGCGTAGTAACGGAGCGTTGGGGTCGGATGCTCGGACAAACTTTTATCGTTGAAAATCAAAGTGGCGGCGGCGGTGTGATTGCTACCCAGAATGTGATGCGCGCTGCGCCCGATGGTTATACCTTGCTACAAGGTTATGTAGCCACTCATGGGACAACGCCTGCAACTAGAAAAGTAAACTACGATCCAGTCAAAGACTTTACCCCCATTGGCATGATCGGTGCCACCCCTAATGTGTTGGTCATTAATAATGATGTCCCTGCTAAGAACATGAAAGAATTTATCGACTATGTTCGCAAGAATCCCGGCAAGCTCAGTTATGGCACTGCCGGACAAGGCTCATTAACTCATATGACCATGGAGTTGTTTAAGCAAGAGACGGGCCTTTTTATTCTGCACATTCCTTATCGAGGAATTGCGCCGGCAATTAATGACTTGCTTGGCGGTCAAACTCAGGCCATGTTTCCCGGGCTAGCAGCTGCGCTGCAGTTTATTAATTCGGGTAAAGTTCGCGCTTTGGCAGTGACGGGCCCCAAGCGTAGCTCCGCTCTTAAAGATGTTCCTACAATGGAAGAGTTGGGCTTTAAAGGGTTTGATGCCATGCAGTGGTACGGCAGTGTTGGTCCCGCTGGAATGCCTGCTGACATTGTGAAGCGGCTGAATGAAACTCAAGTTGCTACTTTAAAGTTACCAGAAATGCGTGAAAAGTTAGCCATTGAAGCAGTGGAACCGATGCCGATGACTCCAGAGCAGTTTGCTCAATTTATTCGCGATGAAAACAGGCGGTGGACTAGCTTAGCTAAAGCTAGAAACATTCGCCTTGAAGAGTGAGGTAGTAATGGCGGTAAGTCTAAAAAGGTAGCAGCTTTTCCTGTCCAGACTCAATCGCTACTTCTTTTAGGCTCAGCAGGGTATCTTCCGGAAGGAGTAAGCCTTGGCGGCGATTTTCAATATCCGCTTGCGCCTCCATTTCTCCTGGAAAGTACACTTGCTTGTGCCCTTCTGCTAGAGGCACATCTTTCAGTGAGTGTACGTATTCTTCAATACGCTGCTCAAACTCTGCAAGCGGTTGGAATGCGGATACGTTGAGCGATATCGCGAGATGGCCGGCACCACTGCGGTTGACCGGGTCGTATGGTCCGTGTACCTGGTCTAGGAATGAGCTGCCAGAAAGTACGCCAGAAAGAATATCGACCATCACGCCCATCACATATCCTTTATGGCCAGCCATGGGCAAAATGAAACCCTCAATGGCTGCTTGCGGATCAGTAGTAGGACGACCATCTTTATCAATAGCCCAGTCATTGGGAATAGCTTGACGTCGCTTCTGTGCCAGGTAAATTTTGCCCCTAGCCACTCCAGAATTTGCCATATCCATGACTACTGCATCATGTTTGCCGCCAGGGACTGCAATGGACCAAGGGTTAGTGCCAATCTTTTTTTGACGACCGCCCCAAGGTGCCATATTGGGGCCGGCATTGCTCATCAGCATGGTGATGCAGCCATTTTTTGCACCCATCCTGGTGAAATACATACAAGCACCAAAGTGGTTTGAGTTTCTGACGGAGACAATACCTACGCTATGCTTCTTTGCGCGCTCAATCGATTCCTCAACTGCTCTTTTAGCAATGACTTGACCCACTCCATCACCCCCATCCATGACGGCAATCGCATTGGAGTCAACAGCCAAGGTAGTTTCGGTTTTGGATTTCATGGCCCCAGATCTGAGGCGAGCATAGTACCAAGCCAATCTTAATAAGCCGTGTGACTGATGCCCCCATAAATCCGCTTGCACTAAGGTATCTGCAGCTAAATGGGCGTCTTCAGATGGGACGCCTGCGCTCTCATAGACTGCTTGCGAAAATTGAACAAGGTCTTCAGGTTTGATATATTTTGATGTGGTCGTCATAGTCTAGTGGTAGGTGCTCAGACCCTATGAAAAATTAAGGGGCTGAGAACAGAATTTGATGTCTTAAGGAATTTTTAATTTATAGTGGGTGCAGAAAGACAATGTTACTTGCCTGACCATTAGAAAACAAGTGAAGAAGACTATTATGAGATTACTGATTGCATTTTGCTTGGCATTGCTGGTGCAGTTCACTTCTGCTGTACAAGCTGCAGACTATCCTAGTCGACCCATTCGGATGATCATTCCTTTTGCCCCAGGTGGGGGTTCAGATGTATTGGGACGTTCGCTAGCAGAAAAGATGTCTAGCGAGCTAGGCGTTTCAGTCATCGTTGAAAATAAGCCGGGTGCATCTAGCATTATTGGTACCGAGGCCGTTGCTAAGGCAGCGCCAGATGGATATACCATTCTGCTGACCAACAGCGCCATCTCTAGTAATCCAACCTTCTTCAAACTACCTTTTGACACCCAAAGTCTGACTGCTGTCACTAAAGTGGCCAATGCACCGCAGCTATTAGTTGCCAATCCGAATGTTCCTTTTAAGAACTTAAAAGAGATGCTCTCCTATGCAAAGCTTAACCCGGGTAAGGTAACAATTGGGACTGCAGGAGCAGGGCAGATTTCTCATTTGGCAGCTGAATTGCTCGAAAAATCAAGTGGTACTGAAATGATCATGGTGCATTACAAAGGTAGTGGCGGGGCCCTAGCAGATTTAATTGGGGGGCAAATTAATATGTCATTTGGCACTGCGCCAGGATTAATGCAGCACATTCGAAATGGTAAGGTCATTCCGATTGCCGTCTCTAGCGCCCAAAGAATGTCAGTGCTTCCAAATGCGCCGAGCATTTCTGAGGTTTTACCTGGCTATGACATCAATAACTGGTTTGGTATCTTCGCTCCTCCACAAACTCCTAAGCCGATTGTTGATCGTATTTATCAAGCAATTAATAAAGCCTTAGCCAGTCCAGAGTTAAGTAAAAAGTTTGGTGAAGAAGGTTTCGATATTGTGGCAATACCACCGGATAAGTTTGAAAAATCGTTTAAGCAAGAAATAAGCTATTGGCAGAAATTTGCTAAAGACAATAAGCTAAAAATTGATTAATCAAACGATGGGCTCTATAAAACAAATTCCAGTGCGTGCTACCTATATGCGTGGTGGGACTAGTAAGGGCGTGTTTTTTAATCAGAAGGATTTACCTTTGCAGGCACAAAATCCAGGTGCTGAGCGTGACAAGCTCATGTTGCGTGTCATTGGCAGCCCAGATCCCTACGGTAAACAAATAGATGGCATGGGCAATGGCACCTCGAGCACTAGTAAGGTGGTCATTATTGGACCAAGCGATCGCGAGGACTGCGATGTTCATTATTTATTTGGTGCGGTAGCCATTGATGCTCCGGTTGTAGATTGGAGTGGTAATTGCGGAAATCTGTCTTCTGCCGTAGGGCCATATGCTATTCAAGAGGGTTTGGTGGATGCAGGCCCCGATGGGTTAAAAACAGTTCGCATTTGGCAGGCCAATCTAGGTAAAAAAATTATTGCCCACGTTCAAGTAAAGGATGGACGGGTAGTTGAGTTGGGAGATTTTGAGCTGGATGGGGTGACGTTTCCAGCGGCTGAAGTTCAATTGGAATTTTTAGATCCTGGGGCTGATGAAGATTCTGATAGCGGCGCCATGTTTCCTACTGGTAATTTTGTTGATCACCTAGATATACCAGGCATTGGAAAAATAGAGGCGACATTAATTAATGCTGGTAATCCCACCATATTTGTAAATGCTAAATCCTTGGGTCTGTCGGGGCTTGAGTTACAAGATGATGTGAATAACAATCCCGTCCTGCTGAAAAAATTAGAAACGATTCGTGCTTATGCAACTGTGACAATGGGTTTGGCCGCAAGTCCATTAGAAGCAACTGAAAAGCGTCCTCACACCCCTAAACTTTCCTTTGTTGCAAGTGCAGGTTCATATACTGCTTCAAGTGGTAAAGCGGTGAGTGAGCAGGAGATTGATATATTGGCTCGCATTATGTCGATGGGTAAGCTGCACCATGCAATGACTGGTACGGGAGCAATTGCCATTGCCGTCGCCAGTGCAATACCGGGAACTATTGTGAATACTGTTCTTGGGGGTAAATCTCAGGCAAGGGTGAAATTTGGACACCCATCAGGTACTCTCGGAGTGGGCGCGGAGGCAAATAATGCTTCTGGTGAATGGGTGATTACTAAGGCATTAATGAGTAGAAGTGCCCGTCGTTTAATGACGGGAGAAATTTGGGTGCCTGAGGTTTAAGTGCTGAGGTTTTAGGTGATTACTCTGCAGTAATGTTGGCAGTTTTAATTACTTTCGCCCATTTCTCGCGTTCGGCTTTAATAAATCTTCCGAAGCTCTCTGGAGTGCCTCCTACCGGTTGACTTACTCCGTCTGCAATGGCTTTTGCCATATCTGGATCTTGCAGTATTTCATTGATCGCTTTATTCAAACGCAGCACAATTGCATTAGGAGTTTTAGCTGGCACCACAATGCCTTGCCAGTTATAAGACTCGAATCCCGGAAGTCCTGCCTCGCTCATGGTCGGTACATTAGGAAGTGCGGCCAAGCGTTTAAGTGAAGTGACTGCGATTGGTCGAATCTTTTCCGCCTTAATGGAGGGGAGGGCGGCATAACCCATCTCAAACATCATTGCTAAATGGCCGGCCATCAAATCCGTTGCTGCTGGGGCGCCACCCTTATAGGGTACATGCGTCAGTTCAATTTTTGCTTCTGCTTTCAGCATTTCCCCGGATAGATGATGCGCACCCCCTTGACCGGATGATCCATAAGTGAGCTTATTAGGATCTTTTTTTGCAAGTGCGATTAATTCGGATACATTTTTGACTGGCAATTGTGCTGAAACGCTGAGGATTAAAGGACTTGTTTCTAGCAGAATGACTGGCGCTAAATCCACTGATGCATCATAAGGAATGCTTTTCATCAGTGTTGGATTAATTGCTAGCGGGGCAAAGCTCCCACAGCCAATCGTATATCCATCTGGATTGGCTTTTGCAATTAAGTTGGTGCCAACAATGCCGCCAGCTCCTGCTTTATTTTCAATCACAACTGGTTGACCCAGCTTCTCGGTCAGTTTTCGACCTAGTAGACGCATGCGGGTGTCTGAATATCCGCCCGGCGCATAAGGGACTATTAAGGTAATTGGGGAGGATGGCCAGCTAGCTTGCGCTATGGCAGATGAGCTAATGACTGTCGAAAAGATTACCAAGGCAAAAGAAATGATACGTAACATGCTGTTAACCTTTTAGCTTAAGAACGAATCAAGTAATCAAATGCAGAGAGTGAGGCATTAGCACCTTCACCCATAGCAATGATGATTTGCTTATAAGGAACCGTGGTGCAGTCTCCAGCAGCAAATACACCAGGCATTGAGGTTTCACCCTTCTGATTGATGATGATTTCTCCTCTAGGGGAAAGCTCAACAACCCCCTTGAGCCAATCTGTATTGGGCAACAGTCCAATTTGCACAAAGATGCCCTCAAGCGCAATGTCATGCACTTGATTATTGGCACGGTCCTCATATCTTAGGGTGGTTACTTTGCCCTCAGCACCGAATACCTCTTTGCTTAAGGCATTAGTAATGACGGTAACGTTAGGTAAGCTGTACATTTTCTTCTGCAGTACGGCATCGGCACGCAATTTGGTATCAAACTCAATTAAGGTGACGTGATTCACAATGCCGGCCAAATCAATTACTGCTTCAACCCCGGAGTTTCCTCCGCCAATGACTGCTACACGCTTACCTTTATATAAGGGACCATCACAGTGAGGGCAATAGGCTACGCCCTTACCGCGGTACTCTTGCTCGCCCGGCACATTCATTTCACGCCAGCGTGCCCCGGTACTTAAAATCACAGTTTTACTTTTGAGTATGGCGCCATTCTCCAGGGTAATCTCCAATTCATCACCAGCCTTACTCAGACTCTTTGCTGTTTGCAGATTCATGATGTCGACATCGTATGCCTTGACATGCTGCTCAAGCGCCATGACTAATTTAGGCCCTTCAGTCTCTTGAACGGAGATAAAATTTTCAATGCCAACGGTATCAGCAACCTGACCGCCAAATCTCTGCGCAACAATCCCCGTTCTAATCCCTTTTCTGGCTGAGTAGATTGCAGCAGCAGCGCCTGCGGGTCCGCCACCAATAATTAAGGAATCATAAGGCGCTTTAGCGCTGATCTTTTCTGCATCGCGTGCTGAGGAGTTAGTGTCTAACTTGGCCGCGATTTCCTCGACGCTCATGCGTCCTTGACCAAAGACTTCGCCATTCAGAATCACAGTCGGTACTGCCATAATTTGGTATTGATCAACCAAGCCTTGGAAGAGGGCGCCATCAACCATCTCGTGCTCGATATTGGGGTTGAGGGCAGCCATGAGGTTGAGGGCCTGCACAACATCCGGGCAGTTGTGGCAGGACAAAGAAATGAATGTCTGAAAGTGCTTCTTACCCTCAAGTCCTTTGATGCTGTCGATAATATCTTGCTCAACTTTTGGTGGATAGCCGCTAGTCTGCAAAATAGCCAAGATAAAAGAGGTCATCTCATGACCCATCGGTAAGCCAGCAAATGTGATGCGAGCAGGATCATTCACTTTGCTGACTGTAAAGCTAGGAATATGTTTGCCGCTACCAGAAGTCTTGAGAGTAATTTTTTCAGATTGCTCTGCAACCTCATTGAGAAGTTCAAGCATCTCAGCGGATTGAGGACTCTCATCTAGCGTAGCCTCTAAAACGATAGGGCTCACTATCTTTTCGAAATAAGCCTTGAGCTGAGATTTGATATTGCTATCTAACATGATGAAATCCTTGGTATTAAATCTTGATGAGTCTATTGGGTAGGAGAGGTAGTCCTTTCTATCCAATAGACTCTCCGAAGAGAGTCTATTTAGAGCGAATAAAGCCTGACTGCTAAATTTAGATCTTGCCTACGAGATCGATCGATGGAGTCAAAGTTGCTGCGCCTTCTTTCCACTTCGCTGGGCAAACTTCGCCTGGGTGAGCAGCAGTGTATTGAGCAGCTTTGAGCTTGCGCAATGTCTCAGAGATATCGCGAGCGATTTCATTTGAGTGAATTTCAGCTGTCTTGATCACGCCTTCTGGATTGATGATGAAGGTGCCGCGCAATGCTAAGCCATCTTCTTCAATGTGAACGCCAAAACCACGGGTCAATGTATGGGTTGGATCGCCAACCAATGGGAACTTCGCCTTACCTACTGCAGGTGAAGTCTCATGCCATACTTTGTGGGAGAAATGCGTATCGGTAGTAACGATATATACCTCTGCGCCCATCTTCTGGAATTCAGCATAGTTATCTGCTGCATCTTCAATTTCTGTTGGGCAGTTAAATGTAAATGCTGCTGGCATGAAAATGAGTACAGACCACTTGCCTTTGAGGGTCTCATCAGAAACGGTGACAAACTTGCCATTATGGAAAGCTTGGGTCTTGAATGGTAGAACTGGTGTATTGATTATTGACATGGTTTCTCCTGAAAAAATGAAATAGTTGATTCACAACAGGAGCTATTCTAGTGGCTATTCATTTATTTGGATAATGAATAATTTAGATATTAATGATCTATTTTTTAGATTATTAAAAAATACAGATACATGCCTCACCATTCGGCTGGCGAACTGGGCTAACAGTAGTATGCTTTGACCATATCGATAACTAAAAAGCTATTTTCGGAGTCTAAATATGAAGTTTTTATTGTTCTGTACTTTTGCCGCTATTTCAGTATTTTCTCAAGCTAGCCCGGAGATTATTTTCCCTCCCCGCTCAGAAATCTATTCCATACCAAGTCTCACCATCTCGGATAAGCAATTTTTGCAAGGGGATGTCAATGGGAAGCAAGTCCTAGTAAACGGCATTTTACGATTTCCCCAAAAGCCGATTAGTCAAAAAATTCCGGTAATTTTTCTCATTCATGGTTCCAGTGGCATGGGTCCGAATGGGGAGTATTGGTCCAACCATTTCCTAGGTCTGGGCTATGCCACATTTAGCCTGGATGGTTTTACGGGGAGAGGGTTAACTGTAGTTGGCCCTAACCAAGCTTTATTAGGAAGATTAAATCTGATCCTAGATAGCTATAAGGCTATGGAAATTTTAGCTAAACATCCCCGTTTGGATTCCAATAAATTTGTCATGATGGGTTTCTCCAGGGGCGGTCAAGCTGCTCTCTTCGCCAGTCTGGAGCGATTTAATAAACAGTGGAATCAGAGTGGAACCGTGTTTGCTGGGCATATTCCGTTTTATGCTGACTGTGTAACAAGTTATATTGGCGACGATAAAACAACTGGTAAGCCTATTCAGCTTCATCATGGCAAGGCCGATGACTACAATCCGATTGGAGCATGCAAGACTTACGTCAGTAAGTTAAAACGAGCGAATCAAAATGTCGAATTATTTGAGTATGAGGTGGGCCCCCATTCTTTTGATTCACCATTAGGATCGCCTATCCCAGTTATTTCTAAGGACGCCCAAACCGTCAGGGCTTGTAGCATTGTTGAAAAGTCTAATGGCTTGCTGATTAATGCCCAAACTAATCAAGAATTTAAATATTCTGATGCGTGCGTCGAGCTCAATCCACATGTTGGCCGAGACGATGATGCTACTCAGAAAGCGACACAAGAGGTTGATGCTTTTTTAGCCAAACTCTTTAAATGAATACTGACCCCCTCATCTCTTTTGGGAAAACATGAAGCTCTATAAATTACTTAGCCTTGCAACTTGCTTATTCTTAGTGCAACACCTGGGATATGCCCAAGAAAAGCCTGTAGTGAAAAGCTACAGTAAAGAAGCTCCAAAATCACTCGCATTTATTGGGAATAGCTTTTTCTATTTCAATAATGGAATTATTAGTAATTTGGGCCCTATGGTTGCAGAGGGTATGAAGGGTGCACCATTAAGGCAGAGCATGATTACGATTAGTGGATCCGGTTTTGATTGGCATGATGTAGAGTCCTATTTTCGTCCCAATGCAATTGGTAAATATTCCTTTGACGCGCAAAATAATGTCGTGATCAATCCAGTAAGCCAGCCTTTATTTGATGCTGCTGTTTTAATGGATTGCAGCCAATGCCCTATTCATCCGCAGATGAAATCGGTCTTTACTGAGTATGCAAAAAAACATAGTGATACCGTCAAACGTAATGGCTCTGTGCCTGTTTTCTTTATGTCATGGGCTTATAAAGATAAGCCTGATATGACAATCCCTCTAGCAGATGCATATACAAAAGCTGGTAATGAAAATGGTGCGCTGGTCATTCCGGTTGGGCTTGCGTTTGCAAAATCAATTGCTATCAAGCCAGATTTAGAACTCTACGCAGCCGATAAGCGGCACCCAAGTGCTGCAGGCACATACCTATCTGCCGCTACAACTTATGCAGCATTATTCAATCGATCTCCTGTTGGCCTTAAGTACAGTGCAGGGTTGAGTCCTGAGCTTGCATTGCATTTACAGCAGGTTGCTAACGATACGGTGAAGGCCTATTTTAATCCCTAGTAGTTTTTTATAGATAGACTGATATAGCGGTGATGTCAGCCATAACTCCAATTTTATATTCGTATCGTAGATGCCCTTATGCCATGCGGGCTCGCATGGCATTGAAGTATGCTGCTATTTCAGTCGAGCATAGAGAGATCGTATTAAAAAGTAAGCCACAATCCATGTTACTAGCATCACCCAAGGGAACGGTTCCAGTGTTATGTGTTGATGAACTCGTTCTAGATCAAAGTTTGGACATCATGCATTGGGCCTTAAGACAGTCTGATCCGGATGGTTGGAGAGATGTTGATGAATCTATCGCTCAGCGTTGGATTGAGATCAATGACGGACCTTTTAAATTGCTATTGGATCAATACAAATACCCAGAGCGATATCCGGATTTACATCGCGAAGATGCTCTAGGCGCCGCAATGGATTTGATGCTGAGCCCCATGGAGCAAGCCCTGCAGTCTAGTCAGTATTTGATGGGGGAGAAAATAACTTGGGTAGACATCGCTATCTTTCCATTTATTAGACAGTTTTCAATGGCTGATATCGATAGGTTTCAAGAATTGCCATTGCCCTTTACTAGACAATGGCTAGATCAATTTATTGCATCAGATCTGTTTAATTCAGTGATGTATAAGTACCCAGCTTGGATCGATTAAGTGAGGTGTATAGATCTTCATTGATCTTCAACTGTCCTCTGTATTACCGGATTTTTGAGGATGATATTTATTCCATGTGTTTCAGCTAGTGTTAGCATTGCTTAAAGGTTTGACGTCCTCACGCTACATCTGTCTCGTGTTTTTTGTGTTTTGGATCGAAAATTAGATGATGTATTTACAGCAGAACGAAACATATCCACGCAAAAAGGGGCATTATGAATTTTGGTTTACAGGGCAAAACTGCGCTAGTTACAGGAGCCAGTCAAGGAATAGGCAGAACTACCGCAAGACTCTTGGCATTAGAGGGGGTCACGGTTGTTGGGGTTGCTCGGCGCAAGGATCTGGTTGAAGAATTAGCAGGCGAGGTTACGGATTTAAATGGCGGAAAAATCATTGCACTACAAGGAGATTTTTCAATTGATGGCGAGGCTGAACGCGTTGCAACAGAAGCAACAAGATTGCTTGGTCAAGTCGATATTTTAATTAATGCCGCAGGCGGTAGTCGTCCAGTGCCATTTGATGCTAGTAAGGAAGAGTGGCTCGAGGGTATGACCTTAAATTTCTTCCGCATTCGAGAGTTAACTCACGCTATTGTGCCGGGAATGCAGGCGAGGAATTGGGGGCGGATTGTTACGTTTACCGGCACCTCAGAGCCTCGGATGTTAAATGCCGCCTTTACTGCAAAGGCTGCGGTGCATGTATGGGCCAAAGCACTATCGCGCGAGGTTGCGCCAAACGGAGTAACGGTAAATTGTTTACAGCCTGGCCGTATTCGTACTGAGCAAATTCAAAAGCGTTATCCCACCCTAGAAAGTGAGCTTGAATATTCTCGTCAAGAAATCCCTGTTGGCCGCTTTGGTACGACTGAGGAAATAGCGGCAGTCGCATTATTCTTAAGCTCACAGTTGGCTAGTTATGTCACTGGCACAGTGATACCGGTTGATGGCGGGTCAAGTCGTTTTGCCTTTTAGATCCCGATATCAGATCATCCTGCAGGGTCGATTTATGTTGGGACTTTAAGGGAGTGTTTTATTTCTTGGATTCATTGTCAAAGTCAGCATATTTATCATGACAAGCCCTGCAAGCATTATAGATTTTGCCGCCGGCATCAAATAAGGCATCCTTATTTTTTTCTTGGCTCGCTTTGAGTGCCAACTCAGCAGTCCGGCTAAGCCGCTGAGAGTATTCCACCCATTGCTTGTCATCTTTAGCTCTACCTTGAGCCATCAGAAGGTTCCCAGATTCAATCAAAGTGGCCGCACTATTTCTCACGGCCTCCCATTGCGCATCCGTACGTGGATATATTTCTGTTGTGCCTTTGGCATTCGAGATCGATTTAACAGAATCCCACACCACATCGGCATTCGGATCAATTACCCACTCCATGACTTGCTTCAATGTCAGTGATGTGTTTGGCTGTGCTGGCTTAGGCCCACATCCAATCAGTAGAATGACGCCAAAAAATAAACTGAAGGTTTTTAGTTTCATTGAGTTTCTCGTTGCATGGGATGGCTTGGATATGTTGCAGTTTAGTGTCAA
>CANGCM010000020.1 GCA_947452535.1 Burkholderiaceae bacterium
GCGGGCTTAATTACGCAACTTCTGGAAATGGTTCTGCACCCCATTTGGGTGGAGCGCTATTTTCACAGGTCGCCGATATCAAGTTGACTCATATTCCATTTCGCGGTGGCTCGCTTGCTGTTCAGTCGGTTATTGCAGGTGATACTCAGCTGACATTTGGTACGCCGCCTTCGGTCTTACCCATGATTCAAGCGGGTCGATTAACTGGCTTGGGTATCTCCAGTAAAGAGCGATCGACTTTGGCGCCAGGCTTGCCTGGGATGCGTGAGGCTGGATTACCAGAATATGTTATTGACTTTTGGTATGGGTTTTTTGTGCCCGCCGGCACTCCCGCCCCCATTGTTCAAAAAATATTTGAAGCTACCCAATCTACGCTACAGCAGCCAAGCATCAAAGCGGCCCTAGCCCGCGAGGGTACGGATGTGTCGCTATCGAGTTCTCCTGCACAGTTTGGGGCATTTTTGGCTCAAGATGAAAAATTTTGGGTTCAGCTTGTCAAAAGCGCTAATGTAAGCATGGACTAATGTTGTACAGTTAGGTATAGAAATAATCATCATTGGAGGTGACAGCATGTCAGAGCAAGAAAAGCGAACTAGCCGACGTAGTGCAATGAAGTTGGGTGTTGGAGTGGCCTCATTGGTAGCTACAGGCGTAGCAAACCAAGCAAGCGCTGCAGAAATTAAAACCCCTTTTGCTGTTGAGCAAACTTATATACCCATTGCTGGAAGTTCTCAAGAATTTCCAGTCCGAAGAATTTATTGCATTGGGCGAAATTATGCCGCCCATGCGCGCGAGATGGGATCTGATCCGACTCGTGAACCACCTTTTTTCTTTCAGAAGCCAACTGATGCTATTCAATTTGTTGCGCCTAATAAAATTGTGGATCATCCTTACCCATCTCTCACTAAAAACTACCACTATGAAGTTGAGTTGGTAGCGGCGCTCAATAAGGGTGGCAAAAACATCCCTGTCGAAAAAGCGCTTGAGCATGTCTTCGGTTATGCGCTGGGTTTAGATATGACGCGCCGCGACTTACAGCGCTTTATGGGCGATCAAAAGAAGCCTTGGGAAATCGGTAAATCTTTTGATTATTCCGCACCAATCGGCCCCATCTTTCCATTGGCGAAGGTTGGCCACTTTAAAAATGGTGCCATTGCCTTATCGGTCAATGGAGTTACAAAGCAAAGTGCCGATCTAAGTCAAATGATCTGGTCCGTTGCTGAGCAAATCGCTAAGTTATCTGAGGCAAATGAATTATTTCCTGGGGATATTATTTATTCTGGAACCCCCGAGAATGTAGGGCCTGTAGTTAAGGGTGATTTAGTACGTTGCACAATTGCAGGTCTACCTGATCTCGTAGTTAAGATTGTTTAATTGATGTAAATTTTTTTCTTGGCTTGTTCCTACTCTTGTCTTTAGATATTTGATGGCCAGCGCAGGAGCAAGCTTGACGTCTTAAAATGAAATTGTGTTACCCCCAGCCGATGGTGCACTCTCCTGGAAAAGGGGTATTCAGCCATGCTACTCATCACCGCTTTCGTTATCAACGGAATATTAGCGCTTATGGCGATTTTGTTGCATTACGAGGCCCTTTTTCAGTTAAATAAAAATCTATCTAAAGTGGCGCACATCCCGCCTCGATTTAGGGTTCTGATCGGTGTCGGTGCAATTTTTATGGCGCATGTTCTGGAAATTTGGCTTTTTGCCTTAGGTTACTTCTTCACCTTGCAATTTCCGGTGATGGGAGGTCTTGTAGGTAATCTTTCAGGCCACGGTATATTGATGGACTGCGCATATTTGTCATTCGTCACTTTTACTACTTTAGGCTATGGCGAGATTGTGGCCCAAGGCCATCTAAGGTATCTCACTGGCGTAGAAGCGCTCACTGGCTTTATTCTGATTACTTGGTCTGCCTCATTTTTATTTATTGAGATGCAGGCCTACTGGACTGCACACAAGTCGACTCAGGGTAAGCATGACTAAATCACCAAAATCTGGATTCAAAGGAAATAAATCTTTTTTGCCTAGCAAGTTATGCGTAGCTTGTGGCAGGGAAATGACTTGGCGTAAGGCTTGGGAAAAGAATTGGGAATCGATCAAGTACTGCTCAGATGCTTGCCGCCTTAAAAAATCTACCCCAAAAAGTCCCGGAATTGAATAAATGAGCATCTGCATTTATTGGTTCAGAAATGATTTAAGGCTGACAGATAACCCCGCACTAGCGGAGGCCTGTCTTCACGCTGACTATTTACTCCCGGTCTATATTCATTCCCCGCAGGCTGGAGTGACTCATTCCTTGGGCTTTCCAAGAGAAGGTCGCCATCGTCAAGCCTTTCTCCGGGAGTCTTTAGATGACTTAAGGACGCAACTACGTGGCTTAGGATCGGATTTGTTGGAATATACCGGCGAGCCTGTAGATGTACTTGCGCAATTAGTTGAAATCTTCGGTACCGATGCTATTTATTGCGAACGCATTGAAGCGCCTGAAGAAATGCACCAGTGCCAACAGATTAAAGATCGAGGCATCTCACTTAAGGAGTTTTGGCAGTCCAGTATGTTGGCGCTCAAGAGTCTACCTTTTGCTGCTCAGGATATGCCTGATATGTTTACTCAGTTTCGGAAAGTGATTGAGGGTGTTGGCCTCAAGTTTGCAGCACCGGTTTGTGCGCCAGTAACAATTTCTCCCCTGCCACAGTGTTCACAAAATCTGCCAGAACAAGCGATCAGCCAAGCACTTCCATCGCTTCATATTGTGACGGGGGGTGAGACGAATGCCTCCGCTCACTTAAAGCAATATCTTGAGAGGCGACTGCCGGATAGTTATAAAGAAACTCGCAATCAATTAATTGGTAAAGACTACTCAAGTAAGTTTTCTCCTTGGCTGGCCTTAGGTTGTATTTCTGCGAGGACAATCGCCTCTGAGTTAGCTGCGTATGAAACATGTTATGGTGCGAACGACGGTACTTATTGGCTTTGGTTTGAATTATTGTGGCGCGATTATTTTCGTTTCCTGCACTTTAAATATGGCAGAGCTCTTTATCAAGAGAGGGGTTTGAGTGAAACACCTGTTCCACGTAGTGACCCTCAAAAATTTGCACAATGGTCCTCTGGTAGTACAGGTGAGCCGTTAGTGGATGCCGGGATGCGAGAACTTGTGAAGAGCGGCTATCTCTCTAATCGCATGCGTCAGATCGTCGCAAGTTACTGGATCTATGATTTACAAGGCGATTGGCGTCTGGGTGCCGCCTGGTTTGAGTCTCAGCTGATTGACTATGACGTGTATAGCAATCAAGGCAACTGGCTTTATTTAGCTGGGCGAGGAACTGATCCTAGGGGTGGTAGGCGCTTTAATATCGCCAAGCAAACTCAAGACCATGATCCACGGGGAGAGTATCAAAGCTTATGGCTTTGAGAGTATTCCATCAATAGCTCCAGCGACACTTTCTCGAGCGCTTTAGCATGCGTACTTTCTAATTGGATCATCGGT
This sequence comes from Burkholderiaceae bacterium, assembly GCA_947452535.1. Taxonomy (GTDB): domain Bacteria; phylum Pseudomonadota; class Gammaproteobacteria; order Burkholderiales; family Burkholderiaceae; genus Polynucleobacter. The sequence goes on from CANGCM010000020.1 coordinate 3,488, forward strand.
GCGCAGTTGGCCTCTAGCGCTTCAATCCAACGATCAATGCAAAGACACCATTGATCACCTGCCACTAAACCAGGAAATTGGTAGGCTGCTCTAGGGGTAATGAGGTCATTGCCTCTTTTCAGGCTGAATTGCAGAAAATCGTTTGTGACGATGGCGCATACCAAGTGGCTACCAATATCTTGCTCATTTGTCTTGCAGCAACCATCCCGAAAGAATCCGGTCAAGGGCTCAAAAGAGCAGGGCACTAGAGGCTGGCCCAATACATTTAAGGTGATGTCATTTTGCATACGAGCTTTCTATATTTACCAAGGGAGTCTTTCGCCGGCATAACTAATAAACGTCCCTGAATCTTCTTTATTCAATGAGAGTAAGACTTGCAGCATATCGCTTGCAGCATCTGCAGATGGCCTACCGATTTGCTCACCTTTGAATGGCTTCGATAGTCTGGAGTTGACTGTGCCTGGATGCAGTGCCACTAAAGCAGTATTTGGTTTAGTTCTGCCAAATTCAATGGCGGCGGTTTTAATCAGCATATTGAGTGCGGCCTTAGAAGCACGATAGCTGTACCAACCACCCAGTCGATTGTCTTCGATGCTACCTACTTTCGCGGAGAGGGTTGCCATCACAGATCCTGCAGGATCTAGTAGCTTGGAAAAATGCCGGATAGTGAGGCTAGGACCAATCGCATTTATCTGCATGAGCATCTGCAGCTGTTCTGCATGAAGATCATCTAATTTTTTCTCGGGCATCCAATGTGCGGAATGCAACACACCAATCGTATTGATGATCAGTTGAAAGGGACCCTTATCAACTAAGGCATTAGCAGCTGATTCAATGGTGCTGAGATCCTCGTAATCAATCCGAATCGCCGAATTTCGATGAATACCATATACAGCCTCGCAAGAGGGATTGCTCTCCAGTAACTCTAGAAACGCTGATCCAATGGTTCCGGAGGAGCCGATGACTAATGCACGAAAGGGCTGGGAGACTAAAGGCATAGTGGGAGTGTTATTGAATGAGGATAGTGAGTAAGCACTATTTTAAGGGGCTCAGCTAGTTTATTGAATAAGTCTTAAACTTGCTTGATGGCGACCCAAGTTTCCCAATTTCTTTCTGAGACTGATCTATCTAGGCTGATTGAAATGGCTTGGGAGGACCGTACCCCATTTGATGCGATTGAGAAAAACTTTGGGCTATCTGAGTCACAGGTGATTACCATCATGCGTACTGAACTCAAGCGATCCTCATTCAATTTATGGCGTAAAAGGGTCACAGGTAGGGCGACAAAGCATCTCGCCCTCAGAAGTAAACTAGTCACGCGCGCATATTGCTCCATGCAATATAAGCATAAGTAATCATGATGAAAAAGCTGACTATGTTCTACGACGGACTATGCCCCTTATGCCAAGCGGAAATCTTATTCTTGTCTAGGCGTAATGAGTCTGGTTTATTAAGTTTTGTGGATGTGAGCTCCACACAATATTCTGCGGATACAGTAGGCGTGTCCTGCCAACAAGCTTTAGATTCGATGTATGCGCAATACGATGATGGTGAGCTGATTAACGGTGTAGATGTTTTTGCCGCAGCCTATGAAAGGGCCGATTTGCCCAAGTTAGCTTGGCTGTTTTCGCGACCAAGCTTACGTCCAATGCTGGCATGGGGGTATCGTTTTTTTGCCAAGAATCGCCATACGATTTCGAGCATATTGGGCCCTACAGCATTACGCTTAGTAAGAGCAACACATCAGCAGAAGGGATAAATGATGAGAAAATATTTTCTTCAAAAAAGCGTTTTAGTATTCATCACGCTTTCTCTAGTAGTGAGCTTGTGCAACGCTAGAGATCTATCTCGAATCGAGACTGTTATTAGTCAACCACAGTCACAAGGGGTTGCTAGGCTGAACTTTTGGGGCTTTCATATTTATGATGTCACACTTTATCGTGCCAGTAACTTGAGTTCATCCGATTTTGCTTTAGATATTAAATACCAAAAATCGTTCTCGGGAAGCGCGATTGCCAATAGAACTGTAGATGAGATGAAGAAAATAGGTGTACCAGATTCACAGGCAGCTATTTGGGGAAAAGAATTAGCAGAAGTGTTGCCTAATGTAGAGCCTGGGCAAACGCTGACAGGTTTCTATTCTCCAAAAATTGGCACTACCTTATTTTATGAGGGTAAAAAAATTACCCAAATTCCTGGAGCTGAATTCTCAAAAGCATTTTTTGGAATTTGGCTTGATCCTAAGACCAGTGCACCTAAGTTAAGAGCTGAATTGCTTGGCAATGGTTGTCCACCACCCCTATTTTCTGGAGCCTGTTAAATGCGCCTAATCACTATGACATCAAAATTACTAGCCAGTTTTTTTCTGGCTCTCAGCTTACTGGCTTGCTCGTCACCCAAAGTGACGCAATACGCACAAGAGACGCCTAAGCTAGATCTCAGTGAATATTTCAATGGCACGATCGATGCTTATGGAATCTTTACGGATCGTAGCGGTAGTGTGCAAAAAAGATTTACCGTGCTCATGGTTGCCAAATGGTCGGTAGTGGATGGTAAGAAAACCGGCGTCCTCGATGAAAGCTTCGAATACTCAGACGGCACTAAACAAAAACGGATTTGGACTTTAGTAGAGACTTCGCCTGGTAAGTACATTGGCACTGCAGATGATGTCATTGGCCAAGCCATTGGGGAATCTTCTGGTAATGCCTTAAATTGGGCCTATACACTTGCATTGCCGGTGGATCAATCCATCTACCATGTGCAGTTTGATGACTGGATGTATCTGATGACTCCCAAGGTCATGATCAACAAGGCCAAAATGAGTAAGTTTGGCATTGATCTTGGTGAAGTGACCCTGAGCTTTTATAAGCGCTAATGCATACTTCCGTATCTTAAGTGGGATTCAGATTGAAAAAGCTCTTCTTGATTTTAGGTGATCAGCTGGATCATGATAGCGTTGCATTAAAAGGCATTGATGTTGAAGTAGATCAGGTGTTGATGGTGGAGTCGGCTCATGAGGCTCAGCATGTGTGGTCTCATAAAGCGCGCATTGCGCTATTTTTATCGGCGATGCGGCACTTTGCTGTGCATCTCAAAGATCTTGGCCTCCCTCTGACATACATTGAGCATTCACCTCAATCTATTGTCGAGGAGTTGAGAAGCAAAATCATCAGCGAAAAGTTTACCCATCTCATCTGTGTTGAGCCAGGCGAATGGCGCCTCAAAAAAGATATCGAAGGTTTAGCTACTGAACTCAAGATTGTTTTGGAGATGCCGCAAGATACTCACTTTTACTGTACCCATCAAGAATTTAAAGAATGGGTTGCTAATAAAAAAGAGTTGCGACTGGAGTACTTTTATCGACTGATGCGTAAAAAGCATGATGTACTGATTGACCCAGATGGCAATCCCGAGGGTGGGCAGTGGAACTTTGATCGTGATAATCGAAAGCCTTTTCCAAAGAAGGGTCCTGGATTAATTCCGCCTCCAGAATTATTTGAGCCAGATGCCATTACTAAAGCAGTGCTGGCTGAAGTTGAAGAAAGGTATCCGGATCACCCTGGGTCGCTGGCACACTTTCAGTGGCCAGTAACTCGTGCTCAAGCACTAGAGGCGCTTCAGGGATTTGTTGAGCATCGTCTTGCGACCTTCGGGATTTACGAAGATGCGATGTGGACTGACACACCTTTTGGGTGGCACTCATTACTCTCTAGTTCACTAAACCTCAAGCTACTCAATCCCAGGGAAGTGGTTGATGCAGTATTACTCGCTTGGAAAAAAGAGGACTTAGAGCTTGCAACTGTTGAAGGGTTTATTCGTCAGATTTTAGGTTGGCGAGAATTTGTGCGAGGAATGTATTACCTTGATATGCCGCAAATGGCAGTAGATAACTTTTACGATCATCAGAATGCATTACCTGCTTGGTACTGGACTGGTAAAACTAAGATGAAGTGTATGCAAGAGGCGATTGGGCAAACGCTGCAGTACGGCTATGCGCATCATATTCAGCGTTTAATGGTGACAGGTAACTTTGCACTATTAGCTGAGGTTTTGCCAAAAGAGGTCTGCGATTGGTATTTAGCAGTCTATATAGATGCGATTGAGTGGGTGGAGCTACCTAATACGGCTGGCATGGCTTTATTTGCGAGTGGTGGCCGATTTACTAGTAAGCCCTACATTGCCAGTGGAGCCTACATTAAGAGAATGAGTAACTATTGCGGATCCTGTCAATACAAGTCGGATATCCGTTTCGGGGAGGGTACTTGCCCTGTCACCAATCTGTATTGGAACTTTTTGATCAAGCATCGCACCCAATTTGAAGCGAGCCCGCGCACGAGGCTGATGACAGCCAATTTAGCCCGCATCAGCGATGCTGATCAGCAGGCTATTCAGGTCCATGCCAAAGGCCTACTCGGGAATCTAGACTCCCTGTAATCAATTTAGCTTATTCGGAGCTTAGGAACACGCATTTCTTGAATCTGTGTCACACTTTCGCTATATAAATCAGTAGGTTAAAAAAGTAATGAGAATTGAAGATACCGACCCAGCAAGGCATGCTGGCATTGAATATCCTATGGAGGTGGGTGCTCCTGTATTTGCGCCCATTAAGGTTCTAGAGGAGAAAGATAAGGCAGTTAATGTGGCGCGCCAAAATGCGAAGCTAGAATACGATCGCATTATGGAGCAGGCAGAAGTATTAATGAAGCAAGCCCGCGCACTTCAAGCTCGACTCGATGCTACTGAAATGGTGCATAGTGCTAAATTTGGTTTCAATCCACTCCATGGCAAAACATATCATCTGTATTTCGATAGCCGCATTGGCGCTAATGTTTTAATTCAAAATGGTCCAGACCAGTGGAGCTGTGGGATCCCGGATTCTTGGACTTACGCCATGGCAGTGAAGAAGCTTGGCGATAGTACTTGGGCTATCGTTGAAGAAGAGGAGGAAACATCATCCTCGCTTGCGGTAAGATAATTTTTTAGATAAAAATAATAAGGTGACTTGTGACAACTGCTCGAATTGTTAGTCTTTCAGAACTCGGCAATGCCGATGTAATTCAGTTAATGGATAAAGAACTACCTCCCCCAGCCAAAGGTGAAGTTCAGCTTCGTCAAACTGCTATCGGCTTTAACTTTATTGACGTATACCAAAGGTCAGGCGTTTATCCTTTGGAGCTGCCGACAGGCTTAGGTCATGAGGCTGTTGGTGTGGTTGAGGCATTAGGTGAAGGTGTGACTCGATTTAAGCTGGGCGATCGTGTGGCATATATGAATGCTGGTATCGGAGCGTATGCAAGCGCTCGTAATGTTGCTGTTGATAAGCTAGTGGCAGTTCCAGATGCAGTCTCGGATGAAGTTGCTGCTGCCATATTTTTCAAGGCAATGACTGCGCAATACTTGATTCAAAAGACCTATAAAGTGAAATCTGGCGATGTGGTATTGGTTCATGCCGCTGCTGGGGGTGTTGGTCAAATCCTTGCCGGCTGGGCAAAGTCGCTAGGTGCTTTTGTAGTGGGCACGGTAGGTTCTGAAGCCAAGTTTGCTATAGCGAAAGAGGCGGGCTGTGATTCTGTAGTGGATTATTCAAAGTCGAATTGGGTTGAGGAAGTGCTCAAGGCTACTGGTGGTCGTAAGGCTAATGTGGTTTATGACTCTGTTGCTAAAACGACCTTCTTAGGCTCGCTGGACTGTACTGCACCATTTGGTACGGTTGCGTTGTTTGGCGCAGCCTCCGGCCCCGCTCCAGAAATTCAGCCAGAGATTCTGAATAAGAAGGGTTGCCTCTTCTTAACCAGACCTTCCGTATTTCCGCACAATGCTACTCCTGAGCTCCTCCAAGAAAATGCTAAAGCTGTATTTGATGCAATTGCTCAGGGCAGGGTTAAGGTACAGATTGGTGCTAGATTTACTCTTGAGCAAGCTGCTGAAGCCCACAAGGCTGCTGAAAGCAGAAAGATTGCTGGGGCCATCGTAATTACCCCTTAATCAGCAAAAAATGGCTTGATTCGAACCCCGCTTCTGCGGGGTTTTTATTGTTACTGCCATGGCATGGACGGCCTACCTGAGAAATAGAATGCCCGTAAATTGATGCAGTGCCATATAAACGAACTTACTTTTTCTCCGCTATAGTTTGAAAAGATTAAACAGATAAAACTTGGAGACAATCATGCGTAATCATATTTTTACGGGTTCTTTAGCAGCTGGGATTATTTCTGCAATGCTTCTGAGTTCTGCGGCTTTTGCACAAGCTCCGGCGGCAAGTAAAGCGGGCGCTCAAAGCGCTACTGAACTCTTATGGCTAGGACAAGCTGGATTTCGAATCAAAAGCCCGAATGGCAAGATGATTCTGATTGACCCTTGGATTACCGGTGGCCCAAAAACACCGCCGATGTTTAAAAATGACTTAGCCGCTATTGGACCTATTGATTTATTGTTGGTAACGCATGCCCACGTGGATCATATTGGCGATGCCCCAGCGCTTGCCAAAATGAACAATACAAAATTGTATGGCCCAGCAGATATGGTCACGCCGCTTACTACTTTGGGAATACTCCCTGCCGATCTGACCCATCGATTTAATAAGACGGGACGAGTCACACCTCTGCCTGGCATTAAGGTGACTGCAGTCCAGGCAGAGCACTCTTCTTTATTGGTTTGGAAAAATCCAGCAACTGAAAAAATGGAATCTCATCCTGCTGGCGAGGCAATTGGTTACATCATCGAGCTAGAGAATGGTTTTAAAATCTGGCACATGGGGGATACAGGGCTCTTTGGGGATATGAAGTTCATTGCCGAGCATTACAAGCCAGATTTGGTATTAATTCCGATTGGTGGAAATTTCACAATGGCTCCGGATGACGCAGCTTTTGCCTTGCGTACATGGGTTAAGCCAAAGATGGTAATCCCAATGCACTACAACTCTAATCCCATCGCAAAGGGTACTTTGGCAGAGTTCCAGGAAGCTATGAAGGGTAGCGCTATCAAAATTATCCCGATGACTGAAGGTCAAACAGTACAGTTGTAATTGTTCATGGCGTTCATAACGAGGCTAGGTAACTGATATTTCACTTAAATTGAGGGCGCAGTTTGCCCTCAGCAGTGCTCAATTGGTTAGGGTGGGCTGGTTATCCTCGACTCGGCTTATAATCCTCTAAGCGATTGAATTAAAAGAAATTTATTCTTTAAACACTGTTTTAGGCGGTTTGACAGCCCTTCAGGGCTCTTAGACAATGCTTGGGGTGGTTTGATTCAAGCCATTTCTTCTAATAACAGCCATGAATACCTCTATCCCTCAGTCCAGTGTGCCCATGCTTGAGGCCCGTGCAATTACTTGCGTTCGAGGTGAGCGAGAGTTATTTTCCGAACTGAATTTGCAGCTATCTCCAGGGGAGTGTCTTCATATTCGTGGTGAAAATGGTGTTGGGAAAACCAGCCTTTTACGCTTATTGAGTGGTCTGGCTTCCCCTGAGTCTGGCGAAGTTCTTTGGAATGGCACCCCGATTCAGAAAGAGGCATCTGAATATCACAGCAAGCTGTTATTTTTGGGTCATCGTGATGCTCTAAAAGAGGATTTGACTGCTCTTGAAAATCTACTGATGTATGCAGCGATTGATGACATTCCGGTTTCTGAAGAAGAGGCTCTAGCTTCCTTGTGGCAATTTGGTTTAAAGGGTCGCGAAGATCTGTCTGTTCATTACTTATCTGCGGGACAGAAAAAACGGGTACTGATGGCCCGCATACTGACGCGGCATGCGCAACTTTGGATTTTGGATGAGCCCTTTAATGCACTCGATACCCAAGCGGGGCATGAGCTGCAAAGTTTGATCGGTGCGCATCTTGCTAACCGCGGTCTAGTCGTCTTAACAAGCCACCAGCCGCTCGCCATACCAAACTTAAGAGTGCTAGATTTATGAACGCCTTCCTGACGATCATCAAACGCGATCTTTTGCTTGTCATGCGTCGCAAGAGTGAAGTCTTGACGGCATTATTTTTCTTTGTGATTGTCACTAGCTTATTCCCATTAGGAATTGGTGCGGACACCGCCTTACTCAGAAAGATTGCTCCGGGTGTGATTTGGGTAGCCGCTTTGCTTTCGACCTTGCTGGGTCTGCAGCGGATGTTTGCGGCAGACTATGCTGATGGCACTCTAGAGCAATTGGTTTTATCTCCGAATACCTTTACATCCTTGGTGTTGGGCAAGATTCTTGCCCATTGGTTGGTGTGTGGACTGCCATTGGTCTTACTGGCGCCCGTAATCGGTATTCAGTTCGATTTGGATGCCCAGTCCTTAAAGGTGCTCATGGCGACGCTATTGTTAGGTACACCTGTTCTATCGTTACTGGGATCAATTGGAGCGGCCTTAACTCTTGGGGTAAGGGGTGGCAGCGTATTAATGAGTCTCTTAATTCTGCCCCTCTATATCCCCGTCCTGATTTTTGGGTCTGGTGCCGTTTACGCTAGTAGCGTGGGGCTGGATACTATGGGGCATTTTTCCTTATTGGGCGCTTTATTGGTTTTGGCATTAGCATTTGTACCTTGGGTTAGTGCTAATGCTGTAAAGATTGCTATCGAATGAGTAATGCAAATAATTTATCTTCTAGTCGTGTGATGAACTGGTTCAAATTTTCGAGCCCGAGTACTTTCTATCCCTTGGCTGGAAAACTGATTCCTTGGTTCTGGGCGCTCACCATGATTTTTGGGGCGGCAGGCTTATGGATTGGTTTTTTTGTTGCTCCAGTAGATGCAGTTCAGGGGCAGGGCTACCGCATTATTTTTATTCATGTCCCCGTTTCTTGGATGTCTATGTTCATCTATGTAGTCATGGCTACTTGGGCGGGTATAGGTTTGGTATTCAATGCGCGCTTATCCGCAATGATGGCGCAGGCACTTGCTCCAATCGGCGCCTTGATGGCCTTTCTTTCGCTGTGGACTGGCGCTTTTTGGGGTAAGCCTATGTGGGGCACTTGGTGGGTATGGGATGCGCGCTTAACTTCAGAATTAATCCTCCTCTTCTTGTATCTTGGATTTATCGCCTTACAGGCCTCAATTGATAATGCCCGCCGTGCTGATAAGGCAGGGGCAATCTTGGCCTTAGTTGGGGTGGTCAATGTACCTATTATTTATTTTTCAGTGAAATGGTGGAATACCTTGCATCAAGGCGCCTCGGTTTCTTTAACTAAAGCCCCTGCTATGGCTCAGACTATGCTGTGGGGAATGTTGTTAATGTCTCTATGTTTATGGATGTACTCAATTGCAGTAGGGTTAATGCGTGTACGTGCCATCATTTTGGAGCGTGAGTCCCATACTGATTGGGTTAAGCAATTAAGTGAGGTAAAACCTTGATGTGGAATAGTCCTACAGAATTTTTTGCCATGGGTGGTTATGCCCTTTATGTTTGGTGTAGCTTTGGGATTTGTGCATTTGTGTTTCTGATGGAGCCTTTGGCTATTCGGATACGTCACAAGACGATTGTGCGCAGACTACAGCGTGAAGTTATGGCAGAGCAGCTTGATCAAAAGGGTAGCAAGTGAAGCCTAGACAAAAGCGAGTAGCCATTATTGTTGGAGCACTTATTGCCGTTGGCTTGGCGGCGGTATTAATTTTGAATGCTCTCAATAGCAATATTGCCTTATACGTTACGCCCAGTGATGTCGCTGCGGGTAAGTCACCTGCAGGCCAAGCCTTTCGAATTGGGGGTATGGTTAAAGATGGCTCTGTCAAAAGAGATGGCTTAACGGTGCACTTTGTGATTACCGATATGGTGAAAGACATACCGGTTGCTTACACGGGCATTCTTCCGGATTTATTCAAAGAAGGTAAGGGTGCTGTGATTCAAGGTCGACTAGATCCTGGTGGTCAATTTATTGCCAGCGAAGTGCTGGCCAAGCATGATGAAAACTATATGCCACCAGAGGCGAAGCATGCTTTGGAGCAGGCTCAAAAAAATGGAAGTAAATAATGATTCCTGAATTTGGTCACTATGCATTAATACTAGCTTTGTGTATCGGTATCATTCAAGGTGTATTGCCATTACTTGGCGCCCATCAAAGCCGGCGTGAATGGATTTTATTAGCTAGACCAGCAGCGCAATCAGTTTTCTTGCTCCTCGCCATCGCCTTTGTGACTTTGGCATGGAGTTTTTATAGTAATGATTTTTCTGTTCTTTATGTTGCCGAGCATTCAAACTCGCAAATGCCGGTGATCTATCGTTTAGGTGCAGTGTGGGGTGGGCATGAAGGCTCCTTATTACTCTGGGTTTTCTTGTTATCTACTTGGACCTTTTTAGTTGCGCAGCTTTCTAAGTCTCTCGATGAATTCATGGTGGCACGTGTAATTGGAGTATTGGGCCTAGTAATGACAGGTCTTCTATTGTTTGTGCTGATGACCTCGAATCCTTTTGAAAGACTGTTACCAGCTGCGCAAGACGGTCGCTCTTTAAATCCGTTGCTACAAGATCCTGGCCTCGTATTTCATCCGCCAATGCTTTACATGGGTTATGTTGGCTTCTCGGTAGCCTTTGCATTTGCGATTGCCTCTTTGTTGTCTGGTCGATTGGATGCTGCTTGGGCGCGATGGTCACGTCCTTGGACAACGGCAGCGTGGGTATTTCTGACGCTCGGTATTGCGCTGGGCTCTTGGTGGGCTTATTACGAATTGGGTTGGGGTGGTTGGTGGTTCTGGGACCCAGTTGAGAATGCGTCTTTTATTCCCTGGTTAGTTGGTACTGCGCTACTACATTCTTTAGCAGTCACCGAGAAGCGTGGTGGCTTTAAGAGCTGGACGGTGTTATTAGCGATTACAGCATTTTCACTTTCTTTATTAGGTACATTCTTAGTGCGCTCTGGAGTACTTACTTCGGTTCATGCTTTTGCTACCGACCCTAAGCGCGGCATATTCATTTTAATTTTCTTAGTGCTGGTAGTCGGCTCTTCATTAACACTCTATGCTTGGCGCGCTCCAAAAAGTACCCTTGGCGGTAAGTTCAGCTTAACTTCGCGCGAAACTTTTATTTTGCTCGGCAATGTATTTTTAGTAGTGTCGGCAGCTTCAGTATTGCTGGGTACGCTCTATCCATTATTGATTGATGCCTTGCAATTAGGGAAGATCTCTGTGGGGCCTCCCTACTTTAATAGTGTCTTTGTTCCCATCATGGTCCCCTTATTGGTATTGATGGGAATTGGGCCTTGGACTAGCTGGAAAGCCTCTGATCTGTTGTCTGTCATTAAGCGTTTATGGGTCGCAGCATTGGTAGCAGTGATTGCTGCAGTTTCGATCCCGTTTGTCATGGGTGAATTTACTTGGCTTGGTAGCCTTGGTTTCTTGTTGGCTTTTTGGGTGATTACCTCTGGAGTTTTGCAAATCATTCGCCAAGCAAAAGTAGGCAAACCAACGCGTTCATTTATTGGTATGCAATTCGCACATTTTGGAATCACCGTATTCGTGATTGGTGTCACGATGGTAGGCGCCTATCAAGAAGAAAAAGATGTGCGCATGCTCACTGGTGAGAGTGTGACTGTCGGTGGTTATCAAATTCAGTTGCAGGGCGTGAGTCCTGTGCCTGGCCCAAACTATCAAGCGATGCAAGGCACATTTTTACTGAGTCGCAATGGCAAGGTAGAGGCCACGATGTACCCAGAAAAGCGTAGCTACTTCTCTTCAACGATGCCGATGACCGAGGCCGCCATTAACGTTGGCCTCACTCGAGATATTTACGTTTCCTTAGGCGAAGAGTTGGACGATAAGGCGTGGGCTGTGAGAGTCTATTACAAGCCTTTTGTGGATTGGATTTGGGCTGGATGTTTATTGATGGGTTTGGGTGGCATATTGGCAATGTCGGATAAGCGCTACCGCATGAAGTTGCGCAAGGCCACTGCATGAAAGCCAAGTTTTTAATACCCCTGATCTTGTTTGTCATTTTGGTGGGATTTTTAGCGGTAGGTTTGAGCCGTGATCCACAAGAAATACCTTCCCCATTAATCGGTAAGCAAGCGCCTGCATTTGAAGTGCCCCAACTTGCTGATTCAAAGAAAAATTTTTCACCCGCAAGTATGAAAGGCCAAACCTGGATTTTGAACGTCTGGGCTTCTTGGTGTGTTGCTTGTCGTGAAGAGCACCCCGTACTTATGGAGTTGGGCAAGTCACAGGTGGTGCCGATTATTGGCTTGGATTACAAGGACAAGCGCGAAGATGCTATGACCATGCTCGCTCTCCAGGGCAATCCCTATCTCTTATCGGCTTTTGATGCCAATGGCCGAGTGGGTATAGATTATGGTGTGTATGGCGTTCCAGAAACCTATGTGATTGATAAGGCTGGCGTGATTCGGTTTAAACATATTGGACCCATCACCATGGCAGTACTCAATCAGAAAATTCTTCCCTTATTGGCCGAGCTCAAGTGATGCCGAAAAAAATCTTTCTGTTCTTCATCTTGACGCTAATGACTATGGGTTTGCCCAGCACCATCTTCGCTAAAGATGCAGTGCCGCTGGCTGATGATCCCGTAATTGAGCAGCGACTGATTGTCATTTCAGAAGAAATGCGCTGTCTAGTTTGCCAAAATGAATCTCTGGCAGGCTCACGTTCTGATTTAGCAAATGACTTGCGTAAAGAGATTCGAATTTTGATTAAAGAAGGTAAGACTGACGATCAAATTCGGAGCTTTATGGTAGATCGATATGGCGACTTTGTTTTGTATCGTCCACCTGTTAAACCCATCACTTGGTTGCTCTGGATAGGGCCTTTTGTGATTTTACTCGTGGGCATTATTGGTTTGCTGGTCTATCTACGACGCAGAAATCTGAGTGTGCCTAGCACGACGCTATCGGCAGAAGATAATCGCCGTATCGATGCGTTGCTTAAGGATGCTAAATCTAATTCAATAGAAAATTTACATGACTAGCTTTTTAATACCTGCGCTCCTGTTATTGATCTTGATCTTGGTGCTACTGTTACGCCCATTCTTTTTCCCGGCAAAAGAGTCTGCTACTTCGCGTCGTCAGATGAATGCAGCCATTTACCGAGAAGAGTTGGATAAGCTTGAAGCAGATCGTTTATCAGGCGTAGTGGATGGCAGTAGTTATGAGCAGATTCATGCAGAAATGCGTCAGCGCCTTTTTCAGGATACTGATGAGGCAGATGATCTGGCAGTTCTGCGCTCTCCTAAGAAAACGATGATTGGAATTAGTATCTTCATAGTGATTCTTTCAGCAGGCCTTTACTTTAGTTTGGGTGATGCTTTTCGGATTGCTGCTATCAGTGATCAAAAGCCGATGACTCCGGAAGGCGTCGAAAAAATGGTTACTGAGTTTGCTGCGAAGATGGAGAAAGAGCCTGATAATCTTAAGGGCTGGGCGATGTTGGCGCGCTCTTACCGGATCCTCGGTCGCAATGGGGATGCTGAAAAAGCCTATGTACGTGCAGGATCTTTTGTGGATGCGGATCCGCAACTATTGGCAGACTATGCTGATGTCTTGGCAGCAAATGCCAATGGTAGTTTTGCTGGTAAGCCACTCGAACTAATCAATAAAGCATTGGCACTAGATCCCAATAATTTACTGGCCTTATGGCTTTCTGGAACTGCCGATTTTAATGTTCAGAACTACAAAGCAGCTGTACGGTCCTGGGAGAAGTTAGCCAAGCAATTACCTGCGGAGTCCAACGAGGCCCGTACGATTGCTGAGTCTATTGCCGAAGCACGTAGTAAGGGAGGGCTAGCTCCAGCGAGTCCCTTAGTGAATGCCTCAGCAAGTGCTCCAGTAATGAGCAATCAAGGAGTGAGTGGTCAGGTGGATATCGCTCGCGAGCTTCAATCTAAGATTAAGTCGGGCGACATGTTGATGGTTATCGCTCGCAAACCAGGTGAGCGGATGCCGGTAGCGGTTCTTAAAACTGCAGTGACTGCCTTTCCAATGAATTTTGTTCTCAATGACGCTTTGGCAATGAGCCCTAATACATTGATTTCTCAGTTGCCAGAAGTATTGATTGAGGTGCGCATTTCTAAAACAGGAATGGCGATGCCAGAGGCTGGCGATTTAATATCAAAGCCACAAACAATCAAGGTGGGTACGACCAATACCCGCTTAATGATTGATCAAGTCAGGCCTTAATTAGCCGCGACCAACAAATGGCATATTACTAGCCATGATGGTCATCGAGAGAATATTACTCTCCAGTGGCAGCTGGGCCATCTGCAGCACGGCCTGCCCCACGTGATCTACATCCATTAGTGGCTCGGCCTTTTTGGAGCCATCTGGCTGAATAATGCCAGCTGCCATTCGAAGAGTCATCTCGGTGCCTGCATTACCAATGTCGATTTGTCCGCAAGTAATATTGAAAGCGCGGCCATCCAAGGCAATAGATTTCGTTAGTCCTGTAATAGCATGTTTAGTTGCTGTATAGGGCGCAGACAATGGGCGGGGAGTATGCGCAGAGATGGAGCCATTATTGATGATTCTGCCGCCTGGTGGAGATTGTGCTTTCATCATACGGATAGCCTCTTGCGAACACAGAAAGGCGCCACAGAGATTGGTGTTGACGACATTCATCCATTGCTCATAAGTTAAATCTTCCATGGCGATTGGTGGAGCCCCCAAGCCGGCATTATTAAATAGCACATCAATGCGCCCAAAATGCTGTTTGATTTCTGCGAATAAGCGTTTTACTTCGTCTGGCTTACCGACATCGCATGCAACTGCAAGACAGTCTTCGTCCCGTCCGCCAATGGCTTGAATGGCGAGCTTCAGTTTATCTAGATTCCGGCCCGTCAGAACGACCCGAAAGCCGCCGTGCAGCAGCGCTTTAGCAGCTGCCTTGCCAATGCCTGTGCCTGCTCCTGTAACTAGGGCTACTTTAATGATGGGCGTGCTCATGAATGTCCTAATGGGTCCTTGAAACCCTCATCTTATCCCTAAATAATGGTATGAATTGATTCTGTTGCTGATTATTGGGCTCGGGGCATAATGGCAAAAACGAGCAGACTTTTTATGAACTTCATACGAAACAATATCCATAATCCCCTAGCCATCGCCGCTAGTTTTTTAGTTTTGCTTGCGCTCCTCTTTTCAATCTTATGGGTTTTGGTTCCCCCGCCCCCCAGATCAATTGAATTGGCAACTGGGTTTTCGACTGGCCTTTATCAGAAATTTGGAGAAAGGCTTCAGGCTGAATTGGGGCAGCAAGGGGTTTCGCTGAAATTACGCACTACTGGTGGCACTGGCGACAATCTTGCTCTGTTAAATGATCCAAATTCGGGTGTTGATTTTGCGATGGTTCAAGGGGGTGTAGCGGATCTTTCTAAGTATCCCAAGCTGGTTTCTATTGCTGGAGTATTTTATGAGCCAGTATGGGTTTGGTATCGACAGGCTAGCTTTAAAAATGAAGGGGGTAGTCTGAGTCTGTTAAGTCAGTTAAAGGGCAAGCGGGTTTCGATTGGCAATGAAGGGAGCGGCACTTTATCCCTAGCCAGCCAACTACTCAAGGCAAGCGGCTTAAGTTTGAATGATTTTCAAGTAGAGAAATTAAAGCCGCTAGATGCTTTAGAGAAATTCAAGAAGAATGAATTGGATGCCATTTTTATTGTGAGCGCAGCTGAAGCACCTATTCTGAAGAATTTTTATGAAACTCCAGGTATTCGTTTAATGAGTTTTGAGCAAGCCGATGCCTACGTGCATCTTTTCCCTTTTCTATCAAAGGTAACGGTTCCACGCGGGGTTGTAAGTATCGCTTACGATCTTCCACGACAAGACATTCAGGTGCTGGCGGCGACGGCGACCTTGGTAGCTAAGGATGATGTGAGTCCTGCACTAGTAACTCTGCTTCTGGGTGATACATACGATATTTTAAAGACCTACTCTTATTTGCAAAGGCCGGGAGAGTTTCCGTCAGGTGTCGGTTTAGATTTTCCCTTGCATGTAGATGCAGAGATTTATTTAAAAGATGGCCCTTCATTTTTGCATCGCTATCTGCCGTTCTGGACCGCAGTTTGGATTGGGCGTTTTGCGAAGATTGTCATTCCATTGCTCGTCATCTTGATTCCGCTGTTCACTTATATCCCCGCTGCGAAAAATTTCTTTTTACGATTGAAGTTATCTCAAGTATATGAAGAGCTTAAAGTGATTGAGAGAAATGCATTCAGCCCTGAATTAAGGCAGCAAAATTTTGAAGCATTGGCGGATATTGAAAGAAGGGTTGGAAATATTAAGGTGTCAATGCTAGATGCAAAAGAGTTGTATGATTTAAAGAGTCATGTTGGGGAAGTTCGCGTGAGGCTGAACTCTCTATCTCAGGAGAAATCATGAAGCGTAAGAGCATATTTTCAATAGGCACATTATTATGTGTATGGTTTTTTTCTGTAGGGGTGTCTGCCCAACCATACCCTTCTAAGGCAATTACTGTGGTTGTTCCTCAGACCGCAGGCGGGACCAATGATATTGTTGCGCGCTTGATTGCTCCGGCCCTCGGTGATGCCCTAGCCACTTCGATAGTAGTTGAAAATAGGCCAGGTGCTGGAGGAAATATTGGCACACAAAGTGTCGCACGAGCTGCTAAGGATGGTTATACCTTGCTGCTCACTATTAATAGTGCGCAAGCAATTAATCCCGCTTTATATAAAAATCCTGGCTTTGATCCAGTTAATGATTTTGTGCCACTGTATTACGTTGGTGGGACACCTTATGTGTTGGTATCTCCGCCAGGTTCACCTTATAAAACTCTAGCGGATGTGATTACTGCTGCAAAGAAGCGTCCTGGTGAGTTATCTTATGCCTCAGCTGGCAATGGGACGATCAGTCATCTGCTTGGCGCCATGCTCAATACGAGTGCTGGTGTTGAGATGCAACATATTCCATACAAGGGCGTTGCGCCTGCAATCAATGATGTGCTGGGCGGGCAAGTACCCTTAGCCTTCGCCAGTTTGCCCTCTGCCTTAAATTACATTAAAACTGGAAAATTACAGGCAATTGCTATTAGCTCTGCTAAGCGTTCAAGTGCTGCCCCAGAGATTCCGGCGATTGCTGAAACTTATCCAGATTGTGTTGGCGAAGTTTGGGTGGCTCTGTTTGCTCCGAGCAATGTCAATTCAGAGGCTGCGAAAAAAATACAAGTTGCGATGGGTAAGGTACTTGCTCGTCCCGATGTACGTGAGAAGTTGAGCGCGCAAGGGTTGGACCTTAGTCCTGTTGCGCCAGAAAAGCTCAGCACTCTGCTGAAAGAAGAGATAGTGAAATGGGCAAAAATTGTTAAGGCATCTGGGGCGCAATTAGACTAGCTATTGATCGATGGCCGCGCTAAAAAATACTTGATGACCCTTACTAATCTCAATCTCTTACCTCCCTTAACCCCTCTCAAGGAGTCGGCTCAGTCCCTGCGGGATAATGGTTTTGCCATTATTTCTGCAGAAGATGTAGCGCATATCGCTGGAGTGCCTTTAAATCAGTTGTTAGGGCTGAATCAGTTCTGGGATGACTTACCAAGAGATCCCTATTTAAAGGATGGCGGGCGCTACCGCTTCCGACGCCATGCTAGTTACGAAATTAAGAATGACACGCTTGTAATGGTGCCTCATCGAGCACATTGGCAATCAGTGAACTACAACGCCTTGCATGGGGGCATTGAGAGATGGTTTGAGCCTTCACAGGCTCAGTTGACTAGTAACCCTGCTTGGCAGTCTCTTTTGCTGGGATTGGCTCATGTGCTTAATGGCGTCAAATCTACCAGTACTTGGTTTATTGAAGCACATCAGTTTCGGATTGATACAGCCGATGGGATTGGTCGTCCGACTCCTGAGGGAGCACACCGGGATGGCGTTGACTTTGTAGCTGTTTTTTTACTCAATCGGGTTGCTATTAAAGGTGGCGAAACTCGTATTTTTGATGCTAGCGGCTCCGCTGGCTTGAGATTTACACTAACCGAGCCCTGGTCTTTATTGCTCATGAACGATGCAAGAATGATTCATGAATCGACTCCGATACAGCCGACAGGGTCTCACGGTTATAGAGACACCTTGGTGCTCACTTTCCGCTCGAATGGCTTCCAGGATTCGCCAAATCGTAGCCAACAATAAATTTTCTTGAGATCCATTTGTCTGATATCTATCGCGTAGCTTGTGCTGCTGGATTTTCTGGCGATCGTTTGGATGTGGCCAAACCGCTTGTAGACGAGCTGATAAAACTGGGCGGACCGGCTTGTATTATTTTTGAAAGCTTGGCGGAGAGAACGTTAGCTCTGGCGCAATTGGAACGCCGTCAAAATGACTCGTTGGGTTATGAGCCGCTTTTATCCGAGATGATCGAGCCCATCTTGGTTGATTGCATTATGAATAGCATACCGATCATTGGTAATTTTGGTGCAGCAAATCCCATTGCAGCTGCAAGATGTATAGCGACGATTGCAAAGCAGAAGAATCTGCCTAATTTAAAAATTGCGATTGTAAAAGGCGATGATATTTCTGCGCCAGAATTTCGGGGTCTGATAGAGCAGAACCTGAGTGATGACGACCTCAGACTCTTGGGTGAAAGTTCTTTGGTGAGCGCTAATGTGTATTTAGGTGCTCGTGAAATTGCAGAAAGCTTAAGTGCCGGCGCGCAAATTGTCATTACTGGTCGGGTAGCGGATCCAGCCCTCACGGTCGGGCCTCTAATGATGTATTTTAAAAAGTCATGGAATGATTGGAATTTTTTGGGCGCCGCTACGATGGCCGGACATTTACTAGAATGTGGTGCCCAGGTTACTGGGGGATACTTTGCCGATCCCGGAATAAAAGACGTTCCCGATTTAGCGAATGTTGGATTTCCGTTTGTTGAGTTTGAAGAGAATGGAAATTTTTGCATTACCAAGGCAGCGAATACAGGCGGCGTTGTGAATCGCATGACCGTGACTGAGCAGCTTTTGTACGAAGTACATGATCCAGCGCAATATTTAACTCCAGATGTTGTTGCTGATATGAGTGAAGTTCAAATACAAGAGCGCGGACCAGATCAGGTTTCTTTGAGTCATATTGCTGGACATCAGCGACCGCCTACTTTAAAGACAAATATTTGCATTGATGGCGGGTGGCTTGCCGAAGCAGCAATTTCTTATGCTGGACATCATGCGTATGAGCGAGCTCAGCTTGCGGCTCAAATTATTCAAGAGCGCCTATCCGACACTCTGAAGCTGCGGATTGATTTTATTGGGTCAACGAGTATTTTTTCTGGCGATGATGGTCGAAGACCAGCACTCAATACTCAAGGAGAATTTGAGGATATTCGCCTGCGTATTGCTGCAGCCCATCAAATAAAGGCAGAGGCTAATCGAGTGTGCAGAGAGGTGACTGCTCTATATACCTGTGGTCCCGCCGGAGGAGGGGGTGTTCGCACCAGTATTCGACCCCGCCTCAATACTTTAGTTTGTTTTTTGCCGCGGGAGTCTATCAAAGCCTCTTTTGAGTTTTTTTCAGAATAATAAAATGACTGATCAATCGATCCCGCTTTACCAGCTAGCCCATGCGCGTACAGGGGATAAAGGTAATCGCTCTAATATCAGCGTGATCGCTTTTCGTCCTGAAGATTTTCCACTATTACTTCGTGAGTTAACTGTAGCGCGAGTGAGGGAGCACTTTTCTTATAGAAGTCCTGGCTTAATCCAGCGTTTTGTTTTGCCTCAGATTTTTGCCATGAATTTTGTGATTGACGATGTTCTGGACGGTGGGGTCAATCTCTCACTAAATTTAGATACCCATGGCAAAAGCTTCTCTTATTACTTGCTTGCTATGAAGATCAACGTTAGCGATAAATAATTGCGTACTATTCTGCTTGCATGCCTGCGTCCTTAATTGCCTTTGCCCATTTGATGGTTTCTAGCTTAATTTTTTTGTCGAGCATTTCAGGGCTGCCTGGCTGACTTTCAAATCCCATTGCGGAAAAGCGATCGGTCAATTCTTTTGATTTAGCTGCTTCATTAACGGCTTTATTGAGCTTGAGAACAATATCCTTGGGTAATCCAGCAGGTCCAAAGGCCGCAAAGAAGGCGATTAATTCATAATTTTTGATACCAAGCGCTTCATTAACGGTAGGTAATTCAGGGATAGCCGGTGAACGTTTGAGTGAGGTGACTGCAAGGCCGCGTATCTTTCCCGCCTGCACTTGGGGCAACGTTACTGCAAAGTCTGCGGTAAACATATTGACTTGCCCACCAATAAGATCAGTCATCGCATTGGGCCCACTTTTATAGGAAACCCCAGTCATTTTGATGCCCTCTACGCTTGCCAGTATTTCTGAGGAAACGCGCTGTGAGGTACTCGCGTAGGCAAAGGTAATTTTTCCTGGATCCGCTTTCGCTAGTGAGACTAAGCCATTGAGAGATTTGGCTGGAACATCATTATTAATGGCTACGATCAGCGGCACAGAGCCAAAGTATCCAATAGCTGTAAAGGCAGTATCTTGGTCGTATGGAAGTGTCTTCACAAGACTTTTTAATGCCGCGTTGGTGCTGTTGGTGCCAAATAACAGGGTATAGCCATCAGCTGGTGCTTTTGCAACCATATCAGCGCCAATCATACCGTTCGCACCTGGACGATTTTCAATGACGACTGGTTGACCTAGGGCATCAGACATTTTGGCTGCAAATGCGCGCCCAATTTGGTCGGTAGCGCTTCCTGGCGCAAAGGGAACAATCGCTTTGATGGGTTTATTAGGATAAGTATTCGCAATGACTAGGGAACTTGCAAGGGCTAGTCCTGACAATACGAAGATTTTAATTAGATTGTGCAAACGATTCATGTTTCCCCCTTGTTTTTCCTAGTGTAGCGGTTTTGTTAGGCAGGTAGAATGAGGCATCAATTTTTGTAAGCTTTTATGCGCTTTAAGTCTACCGGTTACACACCCTTCATGCTCATGGCGCAAACTTGTGCGCTGTTGGGTTTTGCTTGTTATGCCGTGGTGTTAACGACCCTGCAAGATGAGTGGCAGCTCACTAATTTGCAATCTGGCCTCATTGCCAGCGCTTTTTTCTTCGGTTACATGCTTACGGTGCCCTTGGCAACAGCTTTGACTGATCGTGTGGACGCAAAAAAAGTGTATATCGTGGGCGGACTCTCAGCAACTTGCGGTTTGCTTGGCATGAGTCTCTTTGCTTATAACTTTTGGACTGCCCTGATATTTATGGCTCTCAATGGCGCAGGATTGGCGGGTACTTACATGCCAGGTCTCAAGATTCTGTCAGACCGGATTAAAACGGGTGAGCTGACAAGACATATCGCTTTCTATACTGCTTTTTTCGGGATTGGTACGGGTTTTTCGTATTTGTGTTCCGGTTGGATATTGAGTGCTATGGGCTGGCATTATGTTTTTGGGGTGATTGCTTTGGGCCCATTAACGGCAAGTTTGATTGTGTTCTTATTTATCCCTGCGCTCGCCCATGAAAAATGGCAAGGCCCGGTTCAGATCCGATTCCGAGATATTTTTCCTGTGGGTAAATGGCGTTTGGTGTTGCAAGATAAGACAGCCTCAGGTTTTATTTTTGGTTATACCGCTCACTCGATCGAGCTCTTTGCATCTCGCAGTTGGATCGTGGCTTTTTTTGGCTTTTGTGCGATTGCTTCAGGCGAACCATTTGTATTAGCTGCCACAACATTGGCGGGTGTGATTAATTTCGTTGGTGTTCCCTCATCTATTCTCGGTAATGAAATGGCCTTAAAAATGGGTCGTCAAAGATGGATCTGCTTAGTCATGATCTTAAGTGCGATATTTGGGTTGGCACTAGCCTTGTCTACAGGACAGTCTTGGTGGCTAATTGTTACTTTGGCGGTAGGTCATACGATTTTTATCATGGCCGATTCCGCCACCTTAACTGCTGGCTTAGTCATCAGCGCTAAAGAGAATATCAAGGGCGCTGCTATGGGCCTACATTCTTTATTGGGCTTTGGAGGCGGTTTATTGGGTCCCGCTATTTTTGGTTTGGTCCTTGATCTGACAGGATCGCGCACCTCTCAAATTTCTTGGGTCTGGGCTTATGCTGCCATAGTGGTATGGGGCGTTCTATTTGTAATTTATGAACGTCGCAAAGGTTGGGTGACCAAACCCCTAGTGCGCTAAATTTCTGCAGAACATTTCTTGCCTAGTGATTTCTTGGGCTAGTTCTACTTTGTATTTTCCTGATGCTGTTGAGCTGCAGATGCAATGCCTTGTTGAAGATCTAAGTAAATACAGTCTTTTGGTAAACGTTCAAGCAATCCCCCGCGAACTCCCATTTCATAGGGTTGGTGCGCTAACCCACAAATTATGAGTTTGATGCTTTGTCTTCTGCAAGCTTCTTCAAGCTCCAGAATGGCATCCATCCCAGAAACATCGATATAAATTACATTCTTAAGATCAAGAATCAAAGTCTTGGAGGGTAATTCATTTTCAATATTCTCCAATATTTTGATTGCGCCAAAAAAGATCGCGCCATAAATTCTGAAGACGGAAATACTTCCCTGGTGTTGTTGCAGTTCTGGAAAATCAATCGTGCTTGCTGGTTCATAACGTGACAGGCTCGATATACGATAGATAAAGGTGATGAATGCGAGCAATAGGCCAACTTGAATCGCAACTGTGAGGTCCAGCATGATGGTCAGAAAAAACACACTCAGCATGGTGATTCGATAGGGCATGCGAAATTGTTTTAAATCTACAAACTTTTTCCATTCACCCATATTCCAAGCAACAAACATAAGGATGGCTGCTAAGCTGGCTAAGGGAATATTTTTTGCTAAGGGAGCCCCAAATAAAATAATCACAAGCAATGTTATGGAGTGTACGATTCCCGCAATTGGAGAGCTGGCACCACTTTGTATATTGGTAACTGTTCTAGCAATTGTCCCTGTAGCTGGCATGCCGCCGAAAAATGGAGTGACCAGATTGGCGGCACCCTGAGCCATTAACTCTTGGTTAGAGTTGTGACGATCATGAATGAGCCCATCAGCAACCCGAGCACAGAGTAGCGACTCAATCGCGCCAAGTAGGGCCAGCGTGATAGCGGGTGCAATCATAAATTGTGCAGTGCTCCAGCTAATCGGAATCCATTCAAAGCTTGGCAAGCCTGAAGGAATAGAGCCAAAACGACTGCCAATCGTATCTACAGGCAGACTTAGTGCACTAGTGATGATGGTGGCTACAGCCATCGCAATGACTGTTCCAGGTAGATAACCAAGGTAGCCAAGATGTTTTTGAAAGACTCTCCAAGTAATTAATAGAGCGAGACTTGCAATCGATAGCATCATGGTGGCTGGGTTAACAGTATCTGCAGCGGCGTATAGAGTTTGGATTGTCTGAAAAAATTCAGCAGGCATCTTGGTGGTTTGCAGTCCAAAAAATTCTTTGACTTGAGATAGACCAATGAGCACAGCGATACCGTTAGTGAATCCAATAATGACAGCCACTGGAATAAAACGAATGAGGGTCCCTAGACGAAAGAGCCCCATCAATAATAAAAATACCCCAGACATAGCAGTAGCTAGGAGCAGGTTGGCAATACCGTAATGATCAACAATGCCGTAAACAATGACGATAAAGGCACCAGCCGGTCCACCAATTTGTACGCGGCTGCCGCCTAGTATGGAGATCAAGCCGCCGGCAATAATTGCTGTAAAGATCCCTGCTTCTGGTTTGAGTCCACTGGCTATAGCAAATGCCATTGCCAAGGGCAGTGCAACCACTCCAACAGTGATTCCAGCGATTACATCCTTGCCAAACAGAGCGCTGTCATAAGTCTTAATGACATCGAAAAGCTTTGGATGAAAGAATTTCATAGAGAGCCCTATTTAGGTCACTCGAGTGCCAACCCAGTAAGCAACTGCTGCGGAGAGTGCTGTGACGGCAGATCCCCAGGCAATATCGATAAATGCCAGTCGAGTAGGAAAGTCACGAATGACCGCCAAATTAGTCAGGTCATAAGTCATATAGCAGAAGAAGCCAAATAGGGCGCCATATTGCACTGCATACATCCAGGACTGTTTAGAGAGCGCAGGAAGGATGACAAAAATAGTGCTACCAAGTGCATACAGGAGATAAAAGCCCAATCCAGCCAGTAATTTGGGTTCGCTTGCCATGAGTGAGCCCATGTCATCACGGTATAGATTCTTGGCGATTCCAAGCAGCCAAATTAAATCGATAACGATGAGTGTTAATAGAAATGAAAAATACACCGCTAAATACTTGAGCAATTCAGTCTCCTTTTATGCTTTTATAGGTGAGTAATAAGGATTATGATGGAATTGAAGGTGTCGGAGTTTAATTTAACAGGAGTCAATATGTTTAAACACTTATTAGTACCAGTTGATGGTTCAGATGTCAGCAAGAA
>CANGCM010000021.1 GCA_947452535.1 Burkholderiaceae bacterium
TCAGTCAATCCTCTAAAGCCCGTTGGTATGCCTTATCAGTTGATTCAACTTATCTGACCAATAAAAGAGTGTTTATTTTTGGTGATGCTACCCATGCCATTGCTGCAGCAAAAGTGGCCGCCCATGAAATGGGTTTCAAAGTCGTTGGCCTAGGAACCTATAGCCGTGAATTAGCGCGTGAAGTACGTGAGGCCGCTGCCGAACTTGGGCTTGAAGCCATCATTACAGACGACTATTTGGAAGTGGAGTCAAAGATTGCCGAACTTCAGCCCGAGTTGATCTTGGGAACGCAGATGGAGCGTCATATTGCCAAACGTTTGAGAGTACCTTGCGCAGTTATTTCATCTCCAGTTCATGTCCAAGATTTTCCATCGCGCTATTCACCGCAAATGGGTTTTGAGGGTGCCTGCGTATTATTTGATTCTTGGGTTCACCCACTCATGATGGGTCTAGAAGAACACTTAATTGGTATGTTCAAAGGCGATTTTGAATTTCATGATGGCGCTATGCCATCCCATCTTGGGCATAATTCCGCTCCAGCCAATGAGCCCCTAGATGCAGAGCCCTCCATAACTTCAGTAGCCAATGGAGTGCCTGCTTGGGAAGGTGATGCACAGAAAGAGCTTAATAAGATCCCATTTTTCGTTAGAGGTAAGGCCAGAAGAAATACAGAGCGTTATGCGGTAGAGCAGGGACTGATGAGTATCACCTTGGAAACTTTGTATGATGCAAAGGCACATTTTAGAAGTTAAATATCGACCCTGTGTCGAGAAGAGTGAAGGTTAGAAAGCATGAAAGCAATCAACATACCCGTTTCAGATTTTCGCAGCGCTCCACCAGATGGCGAGGGCAGTCTTCAGGTTCAGCTCGATCCCAATTTGAAAATTGGTAAGGCTAAGGTATTTGCGATTTATGGCAAAGGTGGTATTGGTAAGAGCACCACCTCATCTAACTTATCAGTCGCTTTTTCTAAATTAGGTAAGCGGGTTATCCAAATTGGTTGCGATCCTAAGCATGACTCTACATTTACCCTCACCAAAAAACTGATGCCTACGGTAATTGATGTGCTTGAGAAAGTGGACTTTCATTCTGAAGAGTTGCGTGTTGAAGACTTTGTTTATGAGGGTTATAACGGCGTGATGTGTGTAGAGGCAGGCGGCCCACCAGCTGGCACGGGTTGTGGCGGTTACGTGGTTGGCCAAACCGTGAAACTGCTGAAAGAGCATCATTTGCTGGACGATACCGATGTCGTGATTTTTGACGTTTTAGGTGACGTGGTGTGCGGTGGCTTTGCTGCGCCACTTCAACATGCGGATCGTGCACTCATCGTAACCGCCAATGACTTTGACTCTATTTTTGCAATGAATCGCATTATTCAAGCTATTGGTGCAAAAGCAAAAAACTATAACGTCCGATTGGGCGGTGTGATTGCCAATCGCAGTAAAGATACCGATCAAATAGATAAATTTAATTCACAAGTCGGATTAAAGACGATGGCTCACTTTCCTGATTTGGATGTGATTCGCCGCAGTCGTTTGAAGAAATCGACTTTATTCGAGATGGAATATTCGCCTGAGCTTGAATTAGTTCAGCAAGAGTACATGCGCTTGGCTGCAGCACTCTGGTTAGGGGCGGATCCTCTACCTTCAATACCAATGAAGGATAGGGATATATTTGATCTTCTCGGTTTTGATTAAGTAGCTTACTTAGCCTACTGAGTTATGCACCCAGTTAATCACTGGGCATGCCAACAAGCTTGGCAGTAATCTCCCAGAGGTCTTTGCTCAGCTTCTCGCTCTTGGCTTTCATGGAAAGCTCTTGAGCGAAAGGCTCTCTAATTGCGGAATTGCGATTGCCCCAACTCCAGTGAACGCCGGATTGGGTAAAGTGTGGATCCGCTACGACCTGAGCAACCCTGTCACCAGCAAGCTCTTGGCTTACGTAACCTTTGGTAATGTTTTTCTGAAACCAAGGAAATATTTTCTGAAAGAGTGGTGGGGTATCTCTAAAGAGCGCGGTCTCAGCTACGCATCCGGGATATAAGGTGTTAAAGATCACACCAGTACTCGCGTGATATCTTTTTTGCAACTCTCGGTTCATGACCATATTGCATAACTTACTGTCTTTGTAGGCCTTGCCCGGTTTAAACGGCTTACCGTCAATCATCGCAATGGGCGCCTTAAAGCCAGCCATAAGACCTTCCAGGGCGCCAATATCGGCAGGTGCAGGAATAGGCACTTTGCCACCGAATTCTTCTGAGTTTGCCGTCACAGTACCTAATGTAATCAGGCGTGCATGCTCATGCTGTGCGGCAGTTTGCTTCAGATTCTCAAGTAGCATTCTGCTTAAAACATAGTGCCCAAAGTAATTGGTTGCGACGCTGATCTCAAATCCTTGAGGAGAGCGTGCTGGTTCTTTTAGGAGTGGTAGATAGGTTGCTGCATTACAGAGCAGAGCATTGAGTTTTTGATCGCTTTCATTAAAGCGCCGCACAAATGCTTTAACACTGTCTAGATTTCCTAGGTCTAATTGCCAGATTTCATACTGACTTGAATCCAATTGATGAGCCTTTGCTACTAACTCCATTTTCTTAGGGTCTCTGACTGCCAGTATCAGTCTCCAATTTCGAGCGAGTAAGGCTTTTGCAGCATATAAACCAACGCCAGATGAGGATCCAGTGATAATTGCAAGCGGTTGAGGCGTAGTGGAGGTCATTTTTCTATTACAGTCTTAGTGTTGGTAAAGATTCAGGTAAATATTAATTATTGTCATTTTAAGGCTAGGCTCGATGTTCCTAAAAGCGCTCAAGATTATTGCTATCGTACTAACAGCATTTCTATTATTTGCAGCCCTCTATTTATGGACTCCCGACAAGTCTAAGGCAGAGTTAGAGAAAATTTATGGATCACCTAAAACTGCTTATGTCAGCGCATTGGGGGTCAAAATTCATTATCAAGATACTGGACCCTCCAAAAATTCGATCCCCATTTTATTTTTGCATGGCTTCGGATCCAGTTTGCAGACATGGGACAAATGGTCAGAGGCTTTAAGTAATGAATACCGTGTGATTTCCGTTGATCTGCCAGGATTTGGTCTCACCGGAGAGGATCCTAGCGGCATCTATACCGATGAAAGAAGTGTAGAAGTCCTTGAGGCCTTCTTGAAAGAGCTGCAGATTCCGAAGGTGGTGCTCGTGGGTAATTCGATGGGTGGTAAGTTTGCCTGGCAATTTGCTGCGCGTTACCCAAATCAGGTTGCCAAGTTAGTACTGATATCGCCGGATGGATATGCCAGCTCTGGAATAGAGTACGGTAAAAAAACAGAAGTTCCCGCCATTGCTGAGCTCTACCGTTATTTCTTTTCTAAAACTTTTTTAGCGATGAATTTGGAGCCAGCGTACGCGAATCCCAGTACGCTCAATGATAGCTTGGTGAATCGTTATTATGATTTGATGTTGGCCCCTGGAGTTAGGGGTGCAATTCTGGCTCGTATGCAGCAAACGGTGTTGCAAGATCCAGTGCCATCTTTAACTGCTATCAAAGTGCCTACATTGCTAATCTGGGGTGAAAAGGATGCTTTCATCCCCATTGCAAATTCCAATGATTACCTGAAGGTAATGCCCAATGCGAAGAGAGTATCCTTGCCTAATATTGGTCACTTACCGCAAGAAGAGCAACCAACTATTGGTCTTGCCGCACTCAAAGAGTTTTTATAAGAAATGAAACGCATCCCCTTAGATTGGCCCAATCGACAACATAGTCAGGTTATTACTGTTGGGGATTTAGATTGGCATGTGCAGCTCACTGGGACAGGCCCAGTAGTTTTGCTATTGCATGGGACTGGCAGCTCAACCCACTCTTGGTCAGATCTGATTCCTTTATTGGAGCCCCATGCTCAAGTTCTAGTGCCAGATTTGCCGGGCCATGCTTTTACCTTAGGCGCAAAATTAGAAGACCTTAAACTCGACGTCATTGCGCGTTCATTACATCGACTCATTGAACAATTGGGAATTGAGTCACCCTCAATAGTGGTAGGGCATTCTGCTGGAGCTCCCTTAGCACTGCGTTTTGCGGTGGCTACTTCTCAGCAGCCCAAGCTAGTCATTGCTTTAAATCCGTCTTTTATACCCCCACCAGCCTTCTATACTAGTTTCTTTGGTCCGCTCTTAGGCCCCCTGACGCGATCCTCAACATTATCTAGCTTGCTGGCTTCACTGTCACCCGGCTTGGGGATGGTAGATAAGTTGCTGGACTCTACTAAAACTATTTTGCCGGAGGCTCGTAGAGTCCACTATCGAAAACTCTTTGAGCGCTCAGACCATGTGCGCGGTTCCATGAATTTCATGGCAGCAGCAGATATTCAAAAAGTGTTGGTTGAAGCCGATCTGTATCAAGGTAAATTAATTTGCGTATTGGGTAATCAGGATGCGTGGATTCCGGTTAGGCCTTTAGAGAAGATTATTGGAGACTATTTTCCAGCGGCAGAGATTGTGAAGTGGGAGGGTGGCCACATCATGCATGAGCTGGAGCCAAGCAAGGTGGCGCAACTGATTCTCAAAGAGTTAGATGCTGAGCGAAACGATTAAGGCCGTTTGAGCCCTTGCATGATTGCCTGAGAAACCTCATTGGCTCCGGCGTTCGGGAGAGGTAGGTACATTGACCCCAGCATGGCCGCAAGAGCCTTGCCCTCGTCTCTGGCTTGGGGTGAAGTATCAATCCACAATGACTTAAAAGAATAATGAGAAGCAGCACGTGCTGACTGCTGAGCATCTTCCATTGCTTTAGGCCTACCGGGAGATCCATCTTTAGCAATATTGGCTCGGCCATCCGTTAAGAAGACGAGGGCAGGGGTAAGCCCTTTTCTCATTGATGCGCTAGCCACCTCAAAAGACTCATCAATCGCTCGTGATAAGGGGGTTCCGCCTCCACCTGGCAGACCACTTAGAGCTCGCTTTGCTTTTACCAATGAGCGTGTAGGGGCTAGAACGAGTTCAGCAACACTTCCCCTAAATGACATGACCGCTACTTGATCTCTTCTCACATAGCATTCTGCTAATAGGAGCTCTACAGCACCTTTTGCTTCTGCAAGGCGATGCATTGCAGAGGACCCAGAAGCATCCACGATAAACATCGTCAAAGTTTGAGTCCGCTCCTGATAACGCTTGATCCTAAAATCTTCTTTGCGGATGAGAATTTTTCCTGCGGGGACTAACTTGCCGGCCGCAATCATTTCTGCTCTGCGAACGCCTTGCCAAGGAACGGCGGCTCGCAAGGTATCAATGATGCTAAGCGTTTTACCACCTTCAGGCATGCCTGGCATATTACCTAATGGGCGACCACGCATACGACCTACTTTGACGGCGCCCGTTTTACCGCCCATTCCTTTGGGCGTTTTTAAATCAGCTAAATCCGCTAAACGAGCTAAGAGATCTGCAGGAATTGCTGCTTGAGCAGCCTCTACGATCTCATCTTCGAGTGCTTGAGGATTTTCTGAGTCTGTTTTATCAGAGTCATCTTCATTCTTCTCTTGATCCTGATCGTCATGAGGATCTGACGGTGGCACTTCTGGTGGCGGCGGAGGAGAATCCTGATCTACATTTTCTTCTGGCTCATCATCTGGTTGATCGTCACTTTCATCTTCTTCAACTGGGGCCTCATTTTCATCTTCAGGGGGAGGGGCGCTTTGCGGCAATCGGGTTGCTCGCGGTGATAGCACTAAAGCAATCGCGCGCTGGAGATGCATGCTGCTGACTTCAGATTCCATATCAAAGGCAGCCAAGCATTTCGCAGTATTAAGCGCTAAGTTCAGGGCCCGAATTGACACAATACCCAGTTGCTCGGCGACTCCAACGAGTGCACTGAGACTATCTTCACTGATACTGACATCCGAAAAATGTTCACGAGCGTATTGCAGTGACTGCGTATCCGGTAGGAAGTCATCATCCGTCTCTGGTAAGTCTCGCCAACCAATGATATCCAGATTAAGAAGATAGGCCACTCTTTGCTTAATTTTTTCATTAGGCTGTTCATCATCTTCGATGCCTTCATCTAAGGCCACCACACCAAAGCGACTATCAATTTTCTGACTTTGCCCATCACGCTCAATGGCAATGAAAGTATTGTCTAGCGCACTAACCACTTTAGCTACTGCGCTGATTTCAACCCGCTCTGCCATCGGCATCAGTAGTAATTGACCATCACATTGAGCCAGCAGGCCTTGTCGTAAGACCGCCTTACCAGTGCGTAAAGTTTGATCGAGATCAATTCCACCAATCAGATTTTCATCAGAAATTCCGAGAGGCATTCTACGTAAGGGCATCCTCATGCCTGCTAATTGGGCTACTGAGTTTAAGTAGGCTAGCCAACGATCTCTTACAGGCCCTGAGCGTGAGCGCAGAATCACACCGCCTAACCCATGCGGGTTAATCGCTAAGAGTTGCGCAACCTGTAAAGCGCGTAACCAAGTTTCTAATTTGGCGCTTTTACTGATCTCTCGCGTTTGTTCTTGATTTTCCAAAAGACCGTTTTTGTTTATTCAGCTTACTGATTGAGTTTGCTTATTATTTGTAATTACTTCGTTGGCTCAGGAAATAATTCCTCTAAAGCCCGTCGCACTCTTACCGCAGAGCTAGAATCATCCAGTGGATTGCGTCTCAGGCGATGTTGCAGGGCGGGCACTGCAATCTTTTTGAGGTGATCAATCGTCACATGATTTTTTCCACACAAGGCTGCATAAGCCCGAGTTGCTCTGAGAAGGGTGAGCTCGCCACGCAAACCATCGGTTCCTAAATGGCTGCATAGTTGAGTGACTTTTTCTAGCATGGCATCATCCACCTTCACGTTCGGCAATTTCTTTTTGCCTGCCTGAATTTGTTGACGAATGATGCCGTCTTCTTTTTCCCAGACTTCCATGAAGGCTGTCTGATTGCGCTCAAACTCATCACGTCGCTTGATAATCTGTACTCGAGCTTTGGGTTCTTGTGGTGTCTTAACTTCTACCGCGAGACCAAAACGATCCAGTAGCTGAGGGCGGAGCTCGCCTTCCTCGGGGTTGCCGCTACCGACTAAGACAAATTTAGCAGGGTGACGAATACTCAAACCTTCTCTTTCAACTACGTTTACCCCGGACGCAGCAACGTCGATTAATAAGTCGACTAAGTGATCCTCTAAAAGATTGACCTCGTCTATATAAAGGAAGCCTCGATGTGCTTTAGCAAGTAGACCCGGTTCATACGCCTTCTCTCCAGAGCTCAGCGCTTTTTCAATATCCAGGGCACCAATCACGCGGTCTTCGGTAGCGCCCAATGGCAAGTCAACTACGGGCACTGGTTTCTTAACAGCCTTGAGTTTTCCGCCAACCTTGAGCTTTGTTCTTAAGTCATCACATACAGGACAGATTCCTGTTGCGGCATTTGGATCGCAGGCGTATACGCAATCTTGAACTGAATTCATCTCTGGAAGTAATGCTGCAAGCGCACGCACAGCGGTTGATTTGCCAGTACCGCGATCACCCATTACTAGTACGCCCCCCACGCTGGGATCGAGTGCTGCAATCAGGATTGCTAATTTCATATCCTCTTGTCCAACGATTGCGGAGAAAGGGTAATTGCGCGCCATGAACATTCCTTAAATTTGTTTAATCTAACCGGTACAAATCAATTTATTGCACTGCATCAAAAGCATTAATCACTAGTAAAGGACATCAATATACTGGCATTGAATTTTTACTAGGACATACCCTTAAATGCAAGTTTTAAAGCGAAATATGTGTCAATTTAGATTGACAGTATTCTGGGATTCCTAAAAAATCATTCGGAGACTAAAAGTAAAAAACGTAAAAAGTAAATTTATCAAATTTAACCTTTGCAAATAAAACAGATTAAATGCTGACAAAAACAAAAGCTTCTAACCTGCATGAGCCTATTAGGCTAGTGCTGGTTACGATGGATACTCATTTAAATAGTGCCGCAAACCGTGCCTACGAGGACCTCAAGAAGACGATCCCAGGAGCAACGCTGACTATCCATTCAGCTAGTGAGTTTGCTGGTAATCCAGAACATTTACAAAAGTGTAAAGATGATATTGCCAGTGGTGACATTGTGATTGCCACTATGTTATTTCTAGAGGATCACTATTTACCAATCTTGGATGATCTCAAGGCCAGGCGCGATCATTGTGATGCCATGGTTTGTGCCATGTCTGCAGGTGATGTGACTAAGTTAACAAAAATCGGCAAGCTAGACATGAGTCAGCCGGCCAGCGGCTTGATGGCGATGCTGAAAAAGCTTCGTCCGAGCGCCAAAGATAAAGATGGTAAGAGTAAGAGCGCTACTGCTGGTGCAAAGCAAATGAAAATGTTGCGCGTCATTCCGCAGATGTTGCGCTTTGTGCCGGGTACCGCCCAAGATTTAAGAGCCTATTTTTTATCCCTGCAGTATTGGTTGGGTGGCTCTCAAGAGAATATGTACAACATGATGACTAACCTCATCAATCGCTATGCCTCTGGGTCGCGTGAGGCTTTGCGTAAAAATGCAAAGGCACTTGATCCAGTCGAATACCCAGACTCCGGTGTGTATCACCCGCGGATGAAGAATCGACTCAGCAGTAAGCTAAGTGATTTACCGAAAGTGGTGCCAGATGCTAAAGCGCGTGGCAGGGTAGGGCTATTAGTTCTGCGTTCTTATTTAGTCTCAGGCAACAGCGGTCACTATGATCCGGTCATAGCGGCATTGGAGGCCCAGGGATTGCAGGTGGTACCTTCTTTTGCTGCTGGCTTAGATGCTCGACCTGCAATTGATGATTACTTCAGTCAAGATGGTAAGCCAACTATTGATGCCATGATTTCTTTAACGGGCTTCTCTTTGGTAGGCGGCCCAGCTTATAACGATGCGCATGCAGCTGAAGAAGTGCTGGCGAAATTAGATATTCCGTACATTGCCGCTCATCCCGTTGAGTTTCAAAATCTTGAGCAGTGGGGAAGTTCCGAGCGCGGTTTACTCCCAGTGGAGAGCACCATCATGGTGGCTATTCCTGAATTAGATGGTTCCACCATTCCAATGGTTTATGGCGGACGTCCTGGTGCATCTGGTACTACTTGCACTGGTTGTCATAAGCAATGCTCATTTACAGATGAGCACAATCCACAGGATATGTTCACCTGTACTGAGCGCGTCGGTATGTTGGCTGCCCGCGTCGGCAAATTGGTGGATTTACGTCGTTCAGAGCGTGCTGAGAGAAAAGTGGGTGTTGTGCTGTTCAATTTCCCGCCCAATGCAGGCAATATTGGCAGTGCCGCCTACCTCAGCGTATTCCAGTCTCTGCAAAATTTATTGGTTGGCATGAAAGAGCGTGGCTATACGGTTGATGTTCCTGAATCGGTTGATGAGTTACGTGATTCGATTCTCAAAGGCAATGCTCGCCAGTACGGTGCCGATGCCAACGTCCATACTTTAATTCCGGTCGATGATCACGTCCGTCGCGAACCTTGGTTAAAAGAAATTGAAGCTCAATGGGGTCCAGCTCCAGGTAAACAGCTTTCTAACGGCAGCTCTATTTTCGTTCTTGGTAAGCAATTTGGTAATGTGCTGATCTCCGTGCAACCTTCCTTTGGTTATGAAGGCGATCCAATGCGCTTGTTGTTTGAGCGCGGCTTTGCACCTACGCACGCATTCTCTGCCTACTACCGTTACTTACGTGAAGACTTTGCTGCGACAGCAGTGATTCACTTTGGTACGCATGGCGCACTCGAGTTTATGCCAGGTAAACAAACTGGTATGAGTGGCGCGTGTTGGCCGGATCGTTTAATCAATGATCTGCCCAATATTTACTTGTATGCGTCCAATAATCCATCAGAAGGTGCAATTGCTAAACGCCGTTCTGGTGCCACATTGATTAGTTACCTCACCCCTCCAGTCACTCAAGCAGGCTTGTATGCCGGCCTGGCTGATTTGAAAGCGTCAATCGAGCGCTTTAGATCGTTGGATGTTGATGCTGATCAAGAGCGTATTGATCTAGGAGAGTTAATTCAGGCGCAAGCTGCAGAGATTGATCTTTGCAAGGCTGAGCCTGTATGGGATAAGTCTGATCTAGATGGCTTGCAAAAAATAGTAAGCAATCTCTTTAATGAATTACTTGAGCTCGAGTACACCTTGATACCCCATGGTTTGCATGTGGTTGGTGCTGTGCCTCCTCTGGCTGAGCGCTTTGGTTTATTGAAAGCAATGGCCGATGTAGCATTGGATCACCCTATAGAGGATCGTGTAGTCGAGGCTCTCATGAGTGGTGAGAAGTTTGACAAGGTGATTGATGTCAATCCCGAGTTACTCGAATTAGGCACCCGTGAAACTCTAGCCGATTTATTTGGCAAGATGGTCAAGTCCAATGAGTTGATGTCTGCAGAGACTGAGGTGACTGGGATGTTGGATGCATTAGATGGTCGCTTCATTCGACCTGCTGCAGGTGGCGATGTCATGCGCAACCCTGAGGTGTTGCCCACAGGTCGTAATTTGCATGGCTTTGATCCTTTCAGAATTCCGAGTGTTTTCGCAGTTAAGGATGGCGCTAAGCAAGCTCAACGCATTCTGGATAAATTCCAAGAAGATAGTCATGAACTTCCAGAATCCATTGCGATGGTTTTATGGGGTAGTGATAACTTGAAATCTGAGGGTGGTCAAATTGGGCAGGCTCTTGCATTGATGGGTGCTAAACCTCGCTTTGATAGTTATGGCCGTTTAGCTGGTGCAGAGTTGATTCCATTAAGCGAATTAGGGCGCCCCAGAATCGACGTAGTCATAACTCTGTCTGGCATCTTCCGTGATCTCTTGCCTTTGCAAATTAAGTTGTTGGCTGAAGCCGCATTTATGGCTGCCTCTGCAGAAGATGAGCCGCTTGAGCAAAACTTTATTCGTAAACATTCCTTGGCTTACCAAAAAGAACATGGTTGTGATTTGGAGACCGCCTCCTTACGGGTGTACGGAAATGCGGATGGAGCCTACGGTTCTAACGTAAGCAATATGGTTGAAAACAGCGTGTGGGAAGAGGAAGACGAATTAGCCGAAACCTATACCCGCAGAAAAGGATTTGCTTTTGGACGCGCTGGTGTGCCGATTCAGAATAATGCGTTGTTGAAGAGCGTTTTGTCCGATGTGCAAATGACTTATCAAAATCTCGACTCGATGGAGTTGGGTGTTACTACGATTGATAATTACTTTGATACCTTGGGTGGAATTACGAGAGCGGTCAAGCGCGCGAAGGGCGGAGCCGATGTTCCCGTATTTATTGGCGATCAAACCAAGGGTGAGGGCGCCGTGAGAACCCTTTCCGAACAGGTGTCTTTAGAAACCCGCACGCGTATGCTTAATCCAAAATGGTATGAAGGTATGTTGGAAAGTGGTTATGAGGGTGTCCGCCAAATTGAGGTGCACATTACCAACACGATGGGTTGGTCAGCCACTACGGGTCAAGTTCAGCCCTGGGTTTACAAGCAGCTTACTGAGACTTTCATGCTCAACCCAGAAATGCGGGAGCGTTTAGCAAAACTCAATCCGACCGCCGCCGCGCGTTTAGCGAATCGCTTGACTGAAGCATCACAAAGAAATTATTGGCAACCTGACCCAGAGATGCTAAAGAAGATGCAAGAAGCAAACGATGAGCTTGAGGATCGTCTTGAAGGTATTTATGACAATGTTGCTGTAGCCGCTTGAGAGAGTAAATATGAGTATGCTAGATCGAATCAATCAAAGTCTTGAAGATGCAATGCATTTGGCCCGTTCTCAACAGGGGCCGCAACTCTTACAAGAGGCAATGCATTACTCAGTGTTCCCTGGGGGTGCCAGAATTCGTCCTCAACTCTGCTTAGCAGTGGCAGCTGCTTGTGGCGATGACGATCCCGCTTTATCCAATGCAGCCGCTAGTGCCATTGAGTTATTGCATTGCGCATCCTTAGTGCATGATGATTTACCTTGTTTTGATGATGCAGAGTCACGCCGTGGCAGACCTTCTGTTCATACGGCCTATGGTGAGCGGATTGCGGTGCTTGCAGGCGATGCCTTAATTGTTTTAGCTTTTCAGTGTTTGGCAAGCTCAGGTACCCGTTCGATTTTCCGCTTAGCGCCCTTGATAAATACGATTGCCATGAGCGTGGGTTCACCCCATGGCATCGTTGCTGGTCAAGCTTGGGAGTGCGAACCCAGAGTCAATTTGAGTGACTATCAACGCGCTAAAACAGGCTCCTTGTTTGAGGCAGCAACTGCTGCTGGTGCGCAAGCAGCGGGAGCTGATGCCGCTACTTGGAGACCTCTGGGTGAGTGGCTGGGTGAGGCTTATCAAGTGGCGGATGATATTCGTGATGTGGTTGCAGACCAAAGTGTTCTAGGTAAACCTTCAGGGCAGGACGTGGCTCATAACCGCCCTAGCTCTGCAAAAGATTTAGGCTTAACTGGAGCAGTGCAACGCTTTGATGAGTTAGTACAAAAGGCAATTGCCTCTATACCGCACTGCAAAGGTGAGAAGATGTTACGTGGCCTAGTAAGCCAAGAATCTGAGCGGCTTGTGCCTTCAGATTGGTTTAAGGATAAAGAGAGAAAGATTCTATTCCGCCAAACCAGTAATTCTTAATCTGCATTTTGTTTTCTTCTAATTTATAAATTGCCATTCATGGAATCTTTTCTCGATTGGCGAAATTGTCTGATTGCATCACCCAGCTTCCAGCGCTGGGCAACTCGCTTTCCTCTCACTCGCTGGCTGGTCAGAAAGCAAGCTTCCGATATTTTTGACTTGATGGCGGGTTTTGTTTACACCCAAGTCTTGCTTGCTTGCACCCAAGTGAATCTATTTGATATCTTGGCTAATGGCGCCCTCAGTTTTGACGACCTTCAAAAACAGGTTCCTTTAAAACCAGCCGGATTGCGGCGCTTATTGGACGCTGCAGTTGCTATTAAGTTATTGGTTAAACGTGGCGAAGACCGTTATGCACTCAGCATGATGGGAGCCCCATTGGTTGGCAATATCGCTATTCTAGATATGGTCAAGCATCACGCCGATTTTTATCGCGACCTCTCCGACCCCATTGCTCTATTACAGGGCGATACCAGCTCTGCCGCCTTGAATGAGTACTGGCCTTACATCACGCCAGAACAGGGCGCTGCGCCAGAAAATTTATCCGCCGAAAAGGTAGCCGACTACTCTCGATTGATGGCCCACACCCAATCACTAGTGACGGATGAGATTATTGATGCCTATCCAATGGATAAGCATCAGATGGTTCTCGATATCGGCGGTGGCCAAGGTGCTTTTATTAAAAGATTGGCTAACCGTTACCCCCACCTCAATTTCAAATTATTTGATATCCCCGGTGTGGCAGAGCTCTCCAATGCCCACTTCAATGAAATTGGTCTATCTGGCCGAGCTCAAGCGGTAGGCGGTAACTTTTTCCAGGACCCTTTACCCAAGGGATGTGATTTGGCAACTCTGGTCCGAGTGATTTTTGATCATGATGATTCTCGGGTAGGGCAGTTGCTTGCCAATGTGTTTGATGCACTCAATCCTGGCGGCACTTTATTGCTTGCGGAGCCTATGGCTGAGACCAAAGGTTTTGAGGCGATGGGTCATGCCTATTTTGGTTTTTATCTGCTAGCGATGGGTAGGGGTAGACCAAGAACTGAGGCAGAAATTAGGGGCTTATTAGCCGAGGCTGGGTTTACTGGTATCCAGCTTTTAAATTCGTACATGCCCCTAAATGCGCAAATATTGCAGTGCAATAAACCGAGCACTTTTGGTGCATCAAAGTTGTGAAAAATATATATCCGCATAGGTCTTTGAAATTAGTTCATTTAGTAGAGAAAACCCCTAGATGACAAGCAGACAAATACAGGTTAAAAAGTAACTGTAAATATTTTTTTACACTTTTATTAAAAAAATGAATGTCTAGCGATAAATGACTGATCTGTATCAAACAAGAGCAATCGTTCTGGAAAAGCCAGAAAGTGTCATTCTTAGCGACCTAGAACTAACACCCATGACCCCTATAGATGTCTTAGTGGATATGGAGTGGAGCGGAATTAGTGCGGGCACAGAAAAATTATTGTGGACTGGAAAAATGCCGAATTTCCCTGGAATGGGTTACCCATTAGTGCCTGGTTACGAATCTGTCGGCAGAGTAGTCAAGGCGGGTACAGATTCAACCCTGAAGATTGGCCAAAGAGTATTTGTTCCCGGAGCTAAGTGCTACGGAGAGATTAAGGGCTTGTTTGGCGGTGCAGCCTCACGGGTAGTGGTCGATAGTAATCGCGTAATTGCAATTCAAGATCAATTGGGTGAAGAGGCAATTCTCTTTGCTTTGGCCGCAACAGGTTATCACGTCACCTCTGGTCCAGGTCAAGAGCAGCCAGATTTGATTATTGGACATGGTGTGTTGGGTCGTTTGATCGCCCGCATTGCAGTCGCTAAAGGCAAGCGCCCAGTGGTTTGGGAGACCAATGCAGGGCGACGTGAAGGTGCCGTTGGTTATGACGTCATTGATCCTAAAGATGATCAGCTGAAGAAGTACAAAACAATTGTGGATGTGAGTGGTGATGCTCGATTAGTTGACACGCTGATCAGCTGCCTCATTCCAGGCGGTGAAATTGTTTTGGCAGGGTTTTATGACACGATTTCTTTTTCGTTTCCGCAGGCATTTATGCGTGAAGCACGTATTCGGATAGCAGCCCAGTGGGCTCCTGGGGATTTAGTCGCTATCAAAGATTTAGTGGAATCGGGAAAATTAAAGCTGGATGGCCTAATTACACACCGCTCATCACCTAAAGATGCAAACGAGGCCTATCACACGGCTTTTAATAATATTGATTGTTTAAAGATGGTTCTAGATTGGAGAAATCTGCAATGAGTACAGCAAGCATCCCAGCAACAGCAACAATTCAGTTTATGGACTTAAAAAAAGAGGCTGCTATCGAACCCGATCCAGTTTCCACGGGTCCCGTGACTAAAGAAACTCAAATCATTGCAATTTATGGCAAAGGCGGCATTGGTAAGAGCTTCACGCTTGCCAACCTGTCATACATGATGGCTCAACAGGGTAAGAAAGTATTGTTGATTGGTTGCGACCCAAAAAGCGATACCACTTCACTCTTGTTTGGCGGCAAAGCATGCCCAACCATTATTGAAACTTCATCAAAGAAGAAATTGGCTGGCGAGTCAGTTGCGATTGGTGATGTGTGTTTTATTCGTGATGGTGTGTTCGCAATGGAGCTCGGTGGCCCGGAGGTTGGAAGAGGTTGCGGTGGGCGCGGCATTATTCATGGCTTTGAAACATTAGAAAAACTAGGCTTCCACGATTGGGGCTTTGACTATGTACTACTCGACTTCTTGGGAGATGTGGTCTGCGGTGGTTTTGGTTTGCCAATCGCTCGAGATATGTGCCAAAAAGTAATCGTAGTTGCTAGTAACGATTTGCAATCACTTTACGTTGCTAACAACGTTTGTTCAGCCGTCGAGTACTTCCGTAAATTAGGTGGCAACGTTGGTGTAGCAGGCATGGTGATCAATAAAGATGACCTCACTGGTGAAGCGCAGGCTTTTGCAGAAAAGGCTGGCATTCCAGTGCTGGCAGCTATTCCTGCGAACGAAGATATTCGCCGTAAGAGTGCTAGTTATGAAATTATTGGTCAGCCTGGCACGCAGTGGGCGCCACTGTTTGAAGAGCTCGCTACTAACGTTTCAGAAGCTCCGCCAGTTCGTCCAAAGCCTTTAACTCAAGATGAGTTATTGGGCTTGTTCTCCTCGGAAATTACTGGTCGCGATGTTGTGTTGAAACCCGCTACCGTTAAGGACATGATGGGTAAAGACGAAGTGATTAAGAAGACACTTGAAGTTATTTACGATCAAGCTTAAAGAGATAGAGAGCAATACGCTGCCATGAATAAAACAATTATTCCCATTACCCCAGAGGAAAAGTTAAAAACTGATCCTACTTTAGGAGATGGCTTAGGTTGTCACTCTGGTGAAGCAGAAATGCTTGCTGCTGCTAAAGCGGCCGGTAAGTCTGAAACATTGCAGCAGTATGCAAAAGACTATCCTAAGGGCCCGCATGATCAGCCGCAAAGTATGTGTCCCGCATTTGGAGCATTACGAGTAGGGCTACGCATGCGTAGAACTGCCACGATTCTCTCTGGTTCGGCATGCTGCGTTTATGGTTTAACTTTCACCTCCCATTTTTATGGCGCCCGCCGCAGTGTTGGCTATGTCCCTTTCAATTCAGAGACGCTGGTGACTGGTAAGCTGTTTGAAGATATTCGTGATGCTGTCTATCAAGAAGCAGATCCAGAAAAATATGATGCAATCGTCATCATTAATTTATGCGTACCAACGGCGAGTGGTGTGCCGCTTCAGTTGTTGCCAAAAGAAATTAATGGTGTGCGCATCATCGGTATTGACGTGCCAGGATTTGGCGTGCCAACCCATGCTGAAGCAAAGGATGTGTTAGCTGGAGCAATGCTGAATTACGCTCGCAATGAAGCAATGTCTGGCCCAGTGCAAGCGCCACGTGCTGGTCGCTCAAGTAAGCCAACCATAACATTATTGGGTGAAATTTTCCCAGCTGATCCTGTTGGTATCGGCATGATGATTGAGCCAATGGGTTTAGCAGTAGGTGCCTCAGTACCGACTCGTGAATGGCGCGAGATGTATCAGGCGCTTGATTGTGCAACTGTAGCCGCATTGCATCCCTTCTACACATCATGTATTCGTGAATTCGAAGCGGCGGGGCGCTCCATTGTTGGCTCAGCTCCAGTAGGTTACGAAGGCACAGCACGTTGGCTAGAGGCTATTGGTAAGTCAACTAATACTCCGCAAGATTTAATTGCTGCTGCACAAAACCGGATTCTGCCCGCGATTAAAGGTGTACTAGCTGCAGCGCCAATCAAGGGCCGTATTACTTTGAGCGGTTACGAGGGTTCAGAGCTCATCGTTGCCCGTTTGTTGATTGAGAGCGGTGCCGATGTGCGTTATGTAGGATCTGCATGTCCACGCACTCCATGGAGTAATGAGGATCGTGAATGGCTTGAAGCAAAAGGAGTTCACGTTCAATTCCGTGCCTCCTTAGAGCAAGATTTGGCTGCAATGAAAGAGTTCAAGCCTGATTTAGCGATTGGAACGACTCCAGTTGTGCAAGCAGCTAAGCAAGCCTCGATTCCGTCTTTGTATTTCACGAACCTTATTTCGGCACGACCATTGATGGGCCCCGCAGGTGCTGGCTCACTAGCGCAAGTAATTAATGCTGCGATTGGTAATCAAGCCCGCTTTGATCAGATGAAGGCGTTCTTTGGTGATGTTGGATCTGGCTTTAAGTCCGGTATTTGGGAAGATGTTCCACAAGATCACCCAGAATTTAAAGCTGAAGTACGTCGCAAGATGGAGAAAAAATTGAAGAAGCGCAAAGCTGAGGAGATGATGTAATGTTTGTCATTGATCATGATCGCGCTGGTGGATATTGGGGTGCAGTGTATGTATTTACTGCCATCAAAGGCTTGCAAGTAGTCATTGATGGACCTGTTGGCTGTGAAAATTTACCCGTCACTTCAGTTTTGCATTACACCGACGCATTACCTCCCCATGAATTGCCGATTGTGGTCACTGGTTTAGAGGAAGAGCAGTTGGGCCGCGAAGGTACTGAGGGTGCCATGAAGCGTGCCCATGCTACTTTGGATCCTGATTTGCCAGCAGTAGTGGTGACTGGCTCCATTGCAGAAATGATTGGTGGTGGCGTTACTCCCGAGGGCATGAACATTGCCCGCTTCTTACCAAGAACGATTGATGAAGATCAGTGGCAGTGTGCTAACCGCGCTATGTATTGGTTGTGGAGCGAATACGGTACTCGTAAGATTCCAGAGCGTAAACCCAGAGCAGAAGGTGAAAAGCCACGCGTTAATATTATTGGGCCTTGTTATGGCACCTTTAATATGCCTAGCGATCTCGCCGAGATTCGTCGTTTGGTTGAAGGCATTGGCGCTGATATCAACATGGTCTTTCCTCTCGGATCCCATTTGTCTGAAGTTGAGAATTTAGTTAATGCGGATGTCAACATTTGTATGTATCGTGAGTTTGGACGCATGCTTTGCGAAGCCTTAGAGCGACCATATTTGCAAGCACCTCTGGGTTTACATAGCACTACGCAATTCTTGCGCAAACTAGGCGAATTGCTTGGCCTAGATCCAGAGCCATTTATTGAGCGTGAGAAACACACCACCATTAAGCCAATCTGGGACTTATGGCGTTCAGTGACCCAAGACTTTTTTAGTACAGCAAGTTATGCAGTCGTTGCAAATGAAACCTATACCCGCGGCATTCGTCATTTCTTATCGGATGAGATGGGCTTACCTTGTAGCTTCGCTGTTCCTAGAAAGCCTGGTGAAAAAACCAATAACCAAGATGTACGCAAGCTCACCAAGGAGAAGCCTCCGCTAGTGATGTTTGGTAGCTATAACGAAAGAATGTATTTGGCTGAAACTGGTAGTAAAGCCTCTTATATTCCGTCATCCTTCCCTGGCGCGATTATTC
The DNA here is from genome assembly GCA_947452535.1 of Burkholderiaceae bacterium. Taxonomy (GTDB): domain Bacteria; phylum Pseudomonadota; class Gammaproteobacteria; order Burkholderiales; family Burkholderiaceae; genus Polynucleobacter. Next base: position 18,549 of record CANGCM010000021.1, read on the forward strand.
GTCGCCATACCGGTACTCCATTTATGGGTTATGCCGGTGCAACCTACATCATTCAAGAATTTTGTAATGGCTTATTCGATGCGCTCTTTTATATCCTGCCATTGGGCACCGATATGGATAAGGTCGATGCTTCATTAACACGCACCTATCGCTCTAATTCTTTGCCTTGGGATCAAGACGCTCAAAAACTGGTTGCTGACTACATAAAAACTAGACCAGTTCTCATCCAGATCTCTGCTGCAAAAGAGATGCGTGATCGTGTAGAGCAAGATGCAGAAAAGGCTAGCGAAGAAAGAGTCACTGCTGCCAGAGTGAAGTCTTCGTGCAAAGAAATTATTGAAGAGGTCGAAGCGTAATGGCTACTTTGAAAAAAAATCAGTACAACAAGTCACTTGATTTGTTGGAAACGAAATGTGGCATGCCGTACGCTACAGCCCATGTCGCGCGGGTCAAGCGCGGTAACGGCCGCAAGGCTATTTTTGAAGGAGGTAATTGGTTATGAGCGATCACAGAACAGGTTCAATATCTGGCCTTACTGATGACGAAGCCAAGGAGTTTCACCAGTTGTATGTCCAAGGTTTGGTTGGTTTTAGTTCTATAGCTGTAGTTGCCCATATTTTAGTTTGGGCATGGCGTCCTTGGTTCCATTAAAACCGGAATAAATCTTAGGGGAATGATATGAAAATGGATCACGTTATTGGCAAAGAACAAAATATGATTAGAGAGGACTCAATCACTTTTAATCTTATTTTTATTTTGTGTTTTGTAGTGTGTTTTGTTATTTCTTTATTCACCCAGATTTTGCCAACGAAGTGGAGTTCTTGGCTTCCAGGAGCTGAAGAAAAATCACTGATCGATGGTACGAGGTCAGCAGTCTATAGCTTTATGTCTTACTTAAATTAGGAGAAGATTATGTGGAGAATTTGGAAACTTTATGATCCATTGCGATCAATGGTTGTTCAAGGTATTTTTCTGTTTGGTCTTGCAGCGATGATTCACTTGATTTTGCTAAGTAGTGTTCGTTTCAACTGGTTGGATGGTTTAAGCCAAGCTCAGTTTAAGGCGATGGAAGCAAAGACAGGATCTGCAACACCGCCATCAGTACCGGCGTCAAAGTAATTTGTATAAAAAATGGTGAATAGGGTTAGGTTAAATAGCCTTTTAGCTCAACCCTATTTATCCATTCATTGGAGAGCATAAAAAATGGCCATGCTTAGTTTTGAAAGAAAGTATCGCGTTAGAGGCGGTACATTAGTCGGTGGGGACTTATTCGATTTTTGGGTGGGGCCGTTTTACGTTGGATTTTTTGGAGTCACTACCGTTTTCTTCGCTTTTTTAGGCACCGCACTAATTTTGTGGGGTGCATCACAGGGTCCTACGTGGAACCCTTGGCAGATTAATATTGCGCCACCGGATATTAGTTATGGATTAGGTTTTGCCCCCTTATTGCAAGGCGGGCTTTGGCAGTTAATTACGGTTTGTGCCTTAGGCGCATTCCTTTCATGGGCCTTACGTGAAATAGAAATTTGCCGAAAACTCGGCATGGGACTTCATGTTCCTTTCGCTTATTTAATGGCGGTATTTGCCTATTTCACTTTGGTTGTGATTAGGCCAGTGCTCATGGGCGCATGGGGCCATGGATTTCCATACGGTATCTTGAGCCACTTAGATTGGGTTTCCAACACGGGTTATCAGTATCTCCATTTTCATTACAACCCAGCGCATATGATTGCGGTGTCCTTATTCTTTGCAACAACCTTTGCCTTAGTTCTGCATGGCGGCTTGGTCTTGTCGTCTACCAATCCACAGAAGGGCCAGTTTGTTAAAACGCCTGAGCACGAAGATACCTTTTTTAGGGATGCGATTGGTTATTCCATCGGCACCTTAGGAATCCATCGCCTTGGATTATTTTTAGCCTTAGCAGCTGTTTTCTGGAGCGCTGTTTGTATCGTAATCAGCGGCCCATTCTGGACACGTGGTTGGCCTGAATGGTGGGGCTGGTGGTTGAACTTGCCGATCTGGCGTTAAGAGGAAAAATATATTATGGAATATCAAAACCTATTTACTCAAGTTCAGGTAGTCGCTCCACCGCATCATGGAGTTTCTATCGATCCTCGTGATGAGCGAGAGCGCTTTGGCCAGCCAGTCCTGATTCATTTATTTGGGCGTTTGGGTAATGCTCAGCTTGGTCCAATTTACTTGGGCGGCTTAGGCATCGCCTCTTTATTTTTTGGCATTATTGCAATTCAGATCATGGGTTGGAATATGTTGGCCTCAGTCAATTGGAATCCTATTGAATTTGTACGCCAATTATTTTGGCTGTCTTTAGATCCACCCCTACCAAAGCATGGGTTGTCTCTATTCATGCCGCTCAATGAGGGTGGTTGGTGGATGATGGCTGGTTTCTTCTTGACTGTCTCGATTTTATTGTGGTGGGCAAGAATGTATCGCCGGGCTATTGCCTTGGGTATGGGAACTCATATTGCCTGGGGCTTCTTAGCGGCTATCTGGTTGTACTTAGTATTAGGATTTATTCGTCCGATCATGATGGGTAGCTGGAGTGAGGCAGTTCCGTTTGGAGTCTTCTCACACCTAGATTGGACTGCTGCGTTCTCATTACGTTACGGCAACTTATTCTATAACCCATTTCACATGCTTTCGATTGCTTTCCTCTATGGATCAGCACTCTTATTCGCGATGCATGGCGCAACTATTTTGGCTGTTAGCCGCTTTGGTGGTGAACGTGAAATTGAGCAAATCGTAGATCGTGGTACAGCCTCCGAAAGAGCAGCTTTGTTCTGGAGATGGACTATGGGCTTCAATGCCACCATGGAATCGATTCACCGTTGGGCTTGGTGGTTTGCAGTTTTAACTCCATTAGTTGGTGGCATCGGTATTTTGCTAACTGGCACCGTAGTGGATAACTGGTATCTATGGGCAGTGAAGCACCATGTTGCGCCTTCTTATCCCTATGTTTTTGGTACACCATTACCAGACCCAGCAACTTCAGGATTTATTCCGCCTGCTGCACCTACTTACATAGGAGTTAAGCCATGAAGCAATTAAGAAAATTTCTGATATTGCCGGCTTTACTTGCGAGCGTTTTGCTGCTGTCTGGCTGCGAGCGACCTCCAATTGAAGCTGTCCAGCATGGCTTCCGTGGAACGGGTATGGATTTAATTTATAACCCGCGCACATTAGCTGAGCAAGCTGAGAAAAATGCTGTGCCTGTTTCATACGGACCGGCGCCAGCAGATGGACCAAAAGCGGGAGCTGTTTATAAAAACGTGAAGGTTCTGAATAATTTGAGCGTTGCTCAATTTACTTCATTCATGGTTTCTATGACAAGTTGGGTTGCGCCAGAGCAGGGCTGTACTTACTGCCATAATGCGGCAAACTTTGCAGATGACTCGCTGTATACCAAGCAAGTTGCACGTAACATGATTTTGATGACACAAAGAGTGAATACTCAATGGCAAGACCACGTTGCTCAGACCGGTGTGACTTGCTATACATGCCATCGTGGTAACAACATTCCTCAGCAAGTTTGGTTTAAAGACCAGAAGCAACAAACTGGCAATGGAATCTTGGGCAACAAAGATGGACAAAATACTCCGGTTGCAGCCTCGGGCTATTCATCGCTACCAAATGCGTATTTCGAGCAATACCTCTCGAAATCTAGCAATATTAGAGTGGCGGGGGGTACTGCTTTACCAACCGGTAATAAACACAGCATCAATGAGGCTGAGTCAACCTATGGATTGATGATGCACTTCTCAAAATCATTAGGAGTGAACTGTACCTATTGTCATAACTCGCGTAACTTTGCTTCGTGGCAAGAGAGCCCACCTCAAAGAACTAAGGCTTGGTATGCCATTCGGATGGCGCAAGATATCAACAATAACTATATGGAGCCTATCAAAGGGTTATTTCCTCCGCATCGTTTAGGCCCCACTGGGGATGTTGCTAAGGCGAATTGCGGTACTTGCCACCAGGGAGCTTACAAGCCTCTATATGGTGTATCAATGTTGGCAGACTATCCATTTTTAACCGGCCCAGCTAAGGAAACCCCGAAATCAAAAGATGCTCCACCTCCTGCAAAATCGGTGGCGATGAAGTAATCTATAGCCTGTTCTAACCAATAGCGTCATAGGTTAAATATGACGCTATTTTTTTTGTGAAAAAGTTGGTTTAAGGAAATGTTAAAAAAAGCTGACTTTAAGCAAGATAAAGTATCCACTGCGATTGTGATTGGAAGTGGGTTTGGCGGATTGGCATCTGCGATTCGTTTATCTTGTAAGGGCTACAAGGTCATTGTTTTAGAAAAGCTCGATGCACCCGGTGGCAGGGCATATGTCCACCATCGAGATGGCTTTACATTTGATGCGGGTCCTACCATTATTACTGCGCCATTCCTGATCGAAGAATTATGGGAGTTGTGCGGCAAAAAGATGTCAGATGATGTTGATCTGCGCTTAATGGATCCTTTTTATCGTATCCGTTTTGATGATGGTACTCACTTTGATTACACTGGTGACCCCGCGAGAATGCGCGCTGAAGTCGCTAAGTTTGCACCCGAAGATTTGCCAGGTTACGAGCGATTTTTAGCGGAAGCAGAAAAATGCTACAAGCTAGGTTTTCAGGAGTTAAGTTCTACAGCATTTGACTCAATCGGGGATCTCATTCGCGCAATTCCATCCATGATTAAGATGCGGGCTTGGGAGAGTATCTACAAATTAGTCGCACGCCATTTGAAGAATGACAAGATACGTCAAGTCATGAGTTTTCATCCGCTCTTAATTGGCGGCAATCCTTTTTCTGTCACCGCGGTCTATGCGCTCATCAACTCTTTAGAGCGACGCCATGGAGTCCATTCTGCAATGGGTGGAACGGGCTCTTTAATTAAAGGCTTGGCTGGTTTATTAGCCGGTAGAGGGGTGGAAATTCGCCTGAACTCTGAGGTGAAGCGTATTGAAGTAGAGGATGGTAAGGCTCGGGGTGTAACTCTAGCCAATGGTGAATTTATTCCCTCAGATATTGTGGTTTCCAATGCAGATGCTGCCTGGACTTATCAAAAACTTATCGCGCCAGAACATCGAAAAGTATGGACCGACGCTAAGGTTAATAAGAGCAAATACTCTATGAGCCTTTTTGTTTGGTACTTTGGTACGGATAAGCAATATCCTGACGTGCCTCACCACATGATCCTCTTGGGTAAGCGCTATAAAGAACTCTTAACCGACATCTTTAAGAAACATGTGCTAGCCGATGACTTTAGTCTGTATTTGCATAGGCCAACAGCTACCGATCAATCCCTCGCTCCTGCTGGCGGCGATGCATTTTATGTCTTGGCACCAGTACCGAATTTAGAAAGCGGCACGGACTGGGCTAAAGAGGCCGAGCCCTATCGTCAAGCGATTGCAAAGTATCTAGATGAAAGCGTATTACCTGGATTTGAAAATCATCTTAAAACGTCCTTTTGTATGACGCCTCAAGATTTCCAAGATCGGCTCCTCTCAGTTAAAGGTGCTGCCTTTGGTTTTGAACCACTCTTGCTTCAGAGTGCCTGGTTTAGACCGCATAACCGTAGCGAAGATGTTAAAGGTCTTTATATGGTGGGAGCTGGTACTCACCCGGGTGCGGGTATTCCCGGTGTTTTATCTTCAGCAAAAGCATTAATGTCTGTAGTAGCCGAACCTAAAAAAGTCTCCGCATAAAGATTAAATCAGTTTATTTAATTCCATACAGTAAAGCGTTCAGCATGAGTCAAAATATTAAAGATCTTCAAGAGTGCGTTGAAACCATGCGAGATGGGTCGAAGTCTTTTTTTGCAGCATCAAGAATTTTGCCCCAGAGGGTAAGAGATCCTGCAACAGCTCTCTATGCCTTTTGTCGGATTACCGACGATGTAGCTGACGCAGTAGATGCCGAGCCTGATGCGATTCCTAAATTGCGCGAACGTCTGGATCGGATCTATCAAGGACAACCTGACAATATTTCTGCTGATCGCGCCTTATCGATTGTGGTTAAAGAGTATGACTTACCTATTAGCCTCCCTTTAGCTCTCATAGAGGGTTATGAATGGGATACGCAGTTCAGAACTTATAACTCCTTAGAGGATTTATTGGATTACTGCGCTAGAGTTGCCGGTACGGTTGGTGCGATGATGTGTGTCATCATGGATCGCAGGGAGCCTGAAACTTTAGCTCGAGCCTGTGAGTTGGGTTTGGCGATGCAGCTAACGAATATTGCGCGTGATGTTGGTGAAGATGCCGCCAATGGACGGATCTATTTACCTCTGGATTGGCTTAGAGAGGCTGGACTTGACCCTGAAATTTGGTTAAGTAAGCCCGAGTTTAATGATCAAATTGCGAGTGTAATTGCGCGTCTTTTAAAGCATGCTGATGTTTTATATACGCGTGCAGAGAGCGGAATTTCTGATTTACCCTGGGATTGTCGTCCAGCGATTCAGGCGGCTCGATTGATTTACGCGGAGATTGGGCGACAAGTAGAGAAGCTCAATTTGGATTCTATTTCAACAAGAGCTTACGTTCCCTCTAAGAGAAAGGTGATTCTTTTAGCAGAAGCTTTTACGGCAATCTCTAAAATATTTTCTAAGCAACTTAAAGTGGATGCTGATAAAGCCATCCAGTACTTAGTTGATGCGGTCATTGAGGTGCCCCACCAAAAGCGTTTTGATGGAACAACTCATGATCGCTTAATGTGGTTCGTTGATCTGATGGAGCGACAAGAACGTCGCCGCAATCCTCGCAAGAGTGGTAGGGCGCTTCACTAGCTTTATCAGCAAGTTACCAAGTAATACGCGGCATTCTCCAAGGTAGCATCAATTGAGTTGAGGTTAATGTGAGCTTGGGTACGCTCAAGGTTTCATGAAACGAGAGCACCTTTTCTCCCAATAACTCAGAATTCAAAACGGAACGAGTGTAGAAGGGGGTATTTTCTAATACCTTGTGTACCGCTAGAGTCTCAGAGCTTTGATTGCGCATATGCCCTTTAATGCCCCAAAAGGTTTTTGGAAGCGCTTGCCTTGGAGGGGCCTCAAAATGATCAATCGTTCCATTGGGATTAAAAGTGAGTGCTAAGACATTTTCTTGGGCGTTCTTTTCGCGTACATCATAAATCACCGAAGTTCTACCACCACTCATTTCTGCTCTTGACCAGTCCCACTCATGAAAAGCTTTACTGATGGGTTCATCTCCTTCGTTGGAATCTAAATAGGCATTCCCTTCCCACTTCAAGTCAGGAGAATTTAAATGCACCTTCACGCGCGCCGAGGGAGCAAGAGGACCCCAGCGATGTTTACCTGCAGTATCTAATGATGTACTAAAGTTAAATAGGGTATTTGGATAAAGCTCAACAGTACCAGTAATCTTTTGCCCAAACGGTACGGCACGCTCTTGGATATGAACGGTTAGTTTGTTACCATCCCAATCAAGACTACTTGGTCCAATGATAAATTCGTTAGCATTACGAGAGACTTGCTTTTCTCCGCGCTCAGTCATCGCCCAACGATTTTTCCCTGGGCTATAAATTGCCACATTCAGCGAGCAATGATTCTCGGGATTTACTGCTGGATTATTTCTTCTTGCCCAGGCGTAGTAGGGTGAGAAAACGCTACCAACAAATGCAATTAGTACGATGCCATCCTTGCCATCATCGCTTAGAGCATCGATGTACCACCAGAGATAAGCGTTCTGCCCGACAGCTTGATCAAACCGAGGCGATCCATCAGGGTTGCGGCCGCCATTCGCCCCGACAGCGCTGCCATCGGCACTCCCGGACCGGGATGCACGCTGCCCCCCGCTAGATAAAGACCCGGAATCGGGCTTTGTGCTGAAGCTCGCTGAAAGGTTTCCATCCAGCCGTGATTGGCTTGGCCGTAAAGGGCTCCACCCGTCGCTGGAAAGAGCTGATTGAAATGAGAGGGAGTTGTGCGTTGACATATTGCGCTATCCAAGTCGATATTGAGACCACATTGTTGTAGAAGGCCAAAGGTTTCGCGTTCGCATGCGTCGATATCCTGTGTATTAAATTCTGACTGATCGCCTATTGCTGGAGCATTGACTAGACAGAGCATTCTTTGCGCGCTTGAACTGGCTTGATAAACATCGCCTTGATCTTGGGCGCAGACGTACACCGTTGGCTTTTGAGGAAGACGTTTCTTTTGAAAAATATCATCAAACTCAGCTCGATAATCTTGGTTAAAGAATACATTATGTCTGACCAAAGGAAAGCCATCTGCCTTAGCATTGATTGACCAGGTCATAGCAGAAAGTGATCTTTTGGCTGCACTGGGCGGAGTCATTTTGGCATTTAA
>CANGCM010000022.1 GCA_947452535.1 Burkholderiaceae bacterium
GCTTATGGCCCTAGCAAAGCAGGGATTATTAATTTCTGCGAAAACCTCTTTTACGATTTGCTGCCTCAAGGCATTAGCGTCCACATGATTTCTCCAGGATTTGTTGCCACAGAAGCTACCGCGCAAAATGATTTTGAGATGCCTGCACTTATCACCGCAGATGAAGCTGCTAAAGAAATCCTAGCAGGAATATCCGCCGGAGAATTTGATATTCATTTCCCTAAGCGGTTTTCAGGATTCCTCAAATTCCTCAGAATCCTGCCCTACCCGCTCTACTTTTGGATCATACGACGCTTCGTCAAAATCTAAAGTTAGTCAATTATTTGTACTTGTCCGCGCGGATTTTTTGCTCCAAATAATCCATCACGGCTAATGACTTGGCTTTTGTTCCAGCAATCGATGGTGAGGTGACATAACGGCCTTGCATGACGACAGTTGGCACACCATCAATACGATAGGCCTCGGCTATCTGCCTTGCGGCACGGGCTTTAGATACTATGGCAAATGAACGATAAGTCGCCAAGAAAGTATTGCGATCTATACCTTGAGAAGCTATCCAATCGGCAATCTCATTTTCTGTCATCAAACGCTTGTTTTCTTTATGCATGGCGTACATCACTTTTTCGTTCAATGCGTCGCCTTTGCCCAGCGCCTCTAAGGCATAAAACAGTTGGCTGTGCGGCATAAAGTCATCTCGAAAAGCAACCGGCACTTTGCGGAACACCACATCCTTAGGCTGGCGCTTAATCCATGCGCTTAACTCTGGTTCAAAGTCATAGCAATGCGGGCAGCCGTACCAAAAGAACTCGATAACCTCGACCTTACCCTTAGCCTCAACAGGCTGAGCTAAGGGCAGAATACGGTAATCAAATCCTTCTTCGATCTTGGGGCTTTGCGCACCAGATAGCCCTGAAAAGAAAAAAGAGAGGCTGAGGACGGCAGCAGATAAAAGAATTCGTTTCGACTGAGATAATGTCATCATGATTTGCTCGATTTAATAACGCTTGGTTTAATGCCCATGCTACCTAGCTTTTCTCGCACGGGATTGCTTTCCTCAACACTGTTATACGGACCAATACGTACCCGCCATAGTGTATTGCCTTCGCTACTAATTTCACTTAATTGAGACTGAATACCTTGGATAGCTAAACTTGCCTTCTGCGCATCAGCATCAGCACGTTTACTAAACGCACCTGCTTGTAAAAAATAAATTGCATCTGATTTAGTTGGTGAAGTTACCGCTGTTTCTGTAGGTTTCTTACCGTTAGCCACATCTCCAATCGGATCAGGTGCATTTGCAGTGGACGCCGTAGATTTACCTTGTAAGGGCTTGTTCAGATCGAGGGGCTCTGCCGGTGCAGCGGTTTCGCCTTCTGCTGGAGGAGTAGCAGGTTTAATAGTTAATGGCAAATTAGGGGCCCTAACTCCAGGCCGCTCCTGCGGAGTATTCTTTGAAAGATAAAACGCAATCACAAAAGCCACACCCAATCCAACTCCTAAGCCCAAAATAAAACCTAGGATGGTGCCGCCATACTCCGAGCCAGAAGTATCTGCTTTTGGAATGTAGTCAGCCTGTTGATTCGTTTTTTTCATTGCGTCTCCCACCTTCTTTTTACTTCTTTACCACTATCAAATACTCACAGATTACATCTTAGCGGGTGCTGAAACACCCAATACTTTTAAACCATTTTCAAGCACTTGGCGAGTCGCCAAAAGTAGGGCTAATCGAGCTAACTTTAACGCAGCATCATCCACTAGGACACGATCCGCATTATAGAAAGTATGAAAATCTCCTGCCAAATCTCGCAAATAAAAGGCCAAGGCATGGGGTGCTAAATCTGCGGCTGCATCAGTGAGCATTTCTGGATACTCAGCTAAGCGACGTAATAGATGGTCAGAAGCCTTACTTTGAATCAAAGAAAGGTCTGCCGCCTTAAGATCGGATATCTGGCCACTCCATTGAGTCAAGATAGAGCAAATGCGTGCATAGGCATATTGCACATAGAACACTGGGTTCTCATCATTTTGTTGCAATGCTAGATCAATATCAAAGACAAATTCTGTATCGGCTTTGCGTGAGATTAAGAAAAACCGCACCGCATCTCTTCCACGCTGAAGCGCTAGAGAGCGCTCATCGGCAGTCATCTCTGATGTAATACCGCCAGACCACTCAACCAAGTCACGAACAGTCACATAAGATCCTGCCCGCTTTGAAATTTTGACTTCCTCACCATGGCGCATCACCGTGACCATCTTGTGTAGTACATAGTCAGGGTAAGTCTTAGGTATATTCCAGCCACGCTTCTGCGCCACACCTTGTAAGCCAGAGCGTACACGGGCAATCGTACCGTGGTGATCGCTACCTTGTACGTTAATGACTTTCTCAAAACCACGGCCCCACTTACTAGCGTGATAGGCAACATCTGGCACAAAGTAAGTAAAGCTCCCATCAGACTTACGCATCACGCGATCTTTATCATCACCATCATCCGTTGTCCTGAGCCAGAGCGCACCCTCAGATTCATAGGTCTTGCCGATACTTTGTAACTCTCCAACGATTTTTTCAACGCTGCCATCGGTATACAAGGAGGATTCTAGGTAATAGCAATCAAACTTGACGCCAAAAATTTTTAAGTCAATATCTTGCTCATTGCGCAAGTAAGCGACAGCAAATTGGCGAATCGCCTCAATCTTTTCTGCATCAGATAAATCATCTCGATATCCGGGAGTTTCTTTGTAGGCTAAAGCAATCTCCGCAATATATTCACCGTTATAAGCGTTCTCTGGCCAAGTAGCATCTCCCGGCTTCAGACCATTTAAGCGCGCCTGAACCGAAAGTGCCAGATTGGCAATCTGTACACCAGCATCGTTGTAATAAAACTCGCGATGCACTTTAATGCCTTGAGTTGCCAATAAGTTTGCTAATGCATCACCTAGCGCAGCTTGACGACCATGGCCCACATGCAAAGGACCAGTAGGATTGGCTGACACAAACTCAATCATGGCACTGGATACGGGGGCATCTTTTGGATCTAATTGACCAAACTGGGAACCCGTCGTCAGAACCTCTTGAACCACGCTGGTTTTAGCGGCATTGCTAAGGCGAAAATTAATAAATCCGGGGCCTGCAATTTCGCAAGAAGCAATCAGATCGCTATAACTAGGCTGCTGTTCTAAACGATCAACTAGGGCTTGCGCCAATTCCCGGGGATTGAGCTTCCAAGCCTTAGAGAGCTGGAGCGCGATGTTACATGCTATATCCCCATGATCGACCGCCTTGGGGCGCTCTAAACGGGGCTGTGGAGCCTCACCTAAACCGCGCTCCTGCGCCAAACCTTGCAGTGCGGCACCGAGCATTTTAATTAAACAATTTTTATTAGTTAACAACATAGATAAGTGAGTTTATCAGGTGGTAAGCTATTGAAATGATCTATCAATTTCGCTCCAAAGCGGGTCCAGATGTGATTATGTTGGCTGATCTGACCCAACGGATATTTGATATTTTGGCTCGCACCCTCGAGCCCAGGGGCATTTTGACGGTTGAGCAATTGCCAGCCCTGATTACCGCGCTAGAAACTGCTATTTTGAAAGATCTTGAAGTGAGGGCCAAAAGTAATAGTAGCGAAGAAGCAAATACCGAAAAGCCCAAACTAGCTGACAGATTAGGGCAGCGTGCCTACCCTTTCTTAGAGCTCTTGAAACAGGCTAAAGCCAAAGATGAATCAGTGATGTGGGGGGTTTAGAATTACCCCCCTACTTCACATCATCATTAAAAAGCACTTTACGGATCTTTAATCGATTGAACTTGCCAGCTGGCGACGCACATCCTTAACTGACTCATCGCGGCGCTTAGCAAGATCTTCAATCTGATCCTCAGAAACTTTACCGACGTTGAAATACTGTGCGTCTGGATGAGCTAAGTAAAAGCCGCTGACACTAGAGGCCGGATTCATGGCCATCGATTCGGTCAAGGTCATGCCAATATCTTCCGAGCCGATCACACGCAATAAATCTTTCTTCACTTCATGTGCAGGACAGGCTGGATATCCAGGGGCTGGACGAATCCCGCGATATTCCTCATTAATCATTTGATCATTTGTCAGGATCTCATCCGTTGCATAAGCCCAAAGATCGGTGCGCACTCGATGGTGCATCAGTTCTGCAAATGCCTCTGCTAAACGGTCAGCTAAAGATTGCAACATGATTGCACTGTAGTCATCATGCTTCGCATGAAACTCCGCTACTTTCTTATCAACGCCATGACCTGTAGTAACCGCGAAACAACCTAAATAATCCATCACATGTGAATCTTTTGGTGCAACATAATCGGCCAAACAACGATTGGGGCGACGTACGCCATCAATCACCGGACGTTCAGCCTGTTGACGTAAGTTATGCCAAACAAATAAGGGATGCTCGCGCCCTTCATCGCTATACAAGACGATGTCATCACCAACCGCATTGGCAGGATAGAAGGCAACCACTGCATCAGCTTGTAGCCATTGGCCTTTGATGAGCTTATCTAGCAATGCTTGAGCATCTTCAAAGACTTTTCGAGCCTCTACACCAACCACCTCATCATCGAGAATTGCAGGAAACTTACCAGCCAAATCCCACGTCTGAAAGAACGGTGTCCAGTCAATATATTTAGCAATATCACTTAATGCGAAGTTCTTAAAAACACGTCGCCCAATGAACTTCGGCTTCTCGGGCTTGTAGTTCGCCCAATCAATCAGCTCACGATTCTTACGTGCAGCTTCCAATGAAATAGTGGGCGCTGCTTTTTTATTTGCATGTTGCTCACGAATACGGACATAGTCATCGCGCAAATCTTGAATAAATTTCTTGGCACTCTCATCAGAAAGCAAGCTTGATGCCACTGAAACAGATCGGGAGGCATCTGGCACGTAAACCACAGGGCCATCGTAGTGTGGCGCAATCTTCACCGCAGTATGTACGCGTGAAGTAGTTGCACCACCAATCATTAATGGGATCTGACGCTCACGGAAGTAATCATCACGCTGCATTTCTTGGGCAACATAGGTCATCTCTTCTAGGGATGGAGTAATCAACCCAGAAAGGCCAACGATGTCTGCTTTTTCTTCTTTGGCACGCTTCAGGATTTCTGCGCAGGGAACCATTACACCCATATTGGCAACTTCGAAGTTATTACATTGCAACACCACAGTCACAATATTCTTACCGATATCGTGAACGTCACCCTTCACGGTAGCCATGACAATTTTGCCTTTGGCTTTAGCTTCACCACCAGATGCAATATGGAGGCGCTTCTCTTCTTCAATGTAGGGAATCAAAACAGCAACCGCCTGCTTCATCACACGTGCGCTCTTCACCACTTGAGGTAAGAACATTTTTCCAGCGCCGAATAAATCGCCAACGACATTCATGCCATCCATCAGCGGACCTTCAATCACCTCAATCGGTCGGCCACCCGCGCCCATAATTTGCGCACGCAATTCTTCCGTATCCTCCTCAATGAAGGTAGTGATGCCATGTACTAAAGCATGCGTTAAACGCTCTCGGACTAGTGATTCACGCCAAACCAAATTCTCAACCTGCTTTGCGCCACCACCTTTAAATTGATCAGCAATATCGAGCAAACGCTCAGTTGGAGTTTTGCCTTCTTTTTCTTTAAAGCGATTCAGTACGACATCTTCAACTCGTTCACGCAATTCAGGATCTAAGTCTGCGTAGACACCGAGCTGCCCCGCATTAACAATACCCATATCCATGCCCGCCTGAATAGCGTGATACAAGAATACGGTGTGAATAGCCTCACGCACACGATCGTTGCCACGGAATGAGAAACTCACATTGGATACACCACCACTCACTTTTGCGCCAGGTAGATTTTCTTTGATCCAACGAGTGGCATTAATGAAATCAACTGCATAGTTGTCATGCTCTTCAATACCTGTAGCAATGGCAAAAATATTAGGATCAAAAATAATGTCCTCGGCAGGAAAGCCAATCTCATTCACCAGAACCTCATAGGAGCGCCGACAAATTTCTGTCTTACGCTGAAAAGTATCTGCCTGACCACTCTCGTCAAATGCCATTACAACAGTAGCAGCGCCATAACGACGAATTAAGCGGGCTTGTTTCCTGAAAGGCTCTTCGCCCTCTTTCAAAGAAATCGAATTCACAATCGGCTTGCCCTGAATACATTTCAAGCCCGCCTCAATCACGCTCCACTTAGAGGAATCCACCATGATGGGTACGCGGGCAATGTCCGGCTCTGAAGCAATCAGATTTAAGAAGCGCGTCATCGCTGCCTCAGAATCCAACATCGCCTCATCCATATTGATGTCAATCACTTGGGCGCCATTCTCAACTTGCTGTCTTGCTACTACCAGCGCTTCATCAAATTGATTATTTAGAATCATGCGAGAAAACGCTTTTGAGCCGGTAACGTTAGTGCGTTCGCCAATATTCACAAAACCGATATCGGACGTGACGTTAAAAGACTCCAAGCCAGAGAGCTTCATCGCTGGCATCACTGATTTTTTTACTGGATTATTTTCTTGAGTACTCATACTGCTACCTCAGTGCTCTCACGATAGAAGGCGCGAGGCTTACGCTTTGCTACCGCATTCGCAATTGCGCGGATATGGTCTGGCGTAGTTCCACAGCAACCGCCTACCAAATTCACTAAGCCATCTTTTGCAAAGCCATCTACCAGGCTAGAAGTAATTTCTGGAGTCTCGTCAAAGCCCGTGTCGCTCATGGGGTTAGGTAAACCGGCGTTGGGATAGCAAGACACAGCTGCATCACAGATACGGGCAAGCTCAGCAATGTAAGGGCGCATGAGTGCAGCGCCTAAAGCACAGTTCAAGCCAAAGGTCAGCGGTTTAATGTGGCGCAAGCTGTTCCAAAATGCCTCTACCGTTTGACCAGACAAGATTCGACCAGAGGCATCTGTCACCGTTCCTGAAATCATCACCGGCAAGCGTTCGCCAGTTTCCTCAAAGAATTCATCTAGCGCGAATAGTGCCGCTTTCGCATTGAGCGTATCAAAAATAGTTTCGACTAAAAATAAATCAACGCCGCCTTCAAAGAGACCTTCGATCTGCTCGCGGTAAGAGGTACGCAGAGCATCGAAGCTCACATTACGAGCACCAGGGTCGTTTACGTCCGGGGAAATACTCGCTGTTTTTGGAGTAGGTCCAATCGCGCCCGCAGCAAAACGGGGTTTATCGGGAGTGCTATATTTTTCACAAGCCGCGCGAGCCAATTGAGCAGAGATTACGTTCATCTCGCGCGCCAAGCCAGCCATCTTGTAATCTTCTTGGGCCACTGAAGTAGCGCCAAAGGTGTTGGTTTCAATAATATCTGCGCCTGCATCCAAATACTGCTCATGAATCTTGCTAATAATTTGGGCCTGGGTCAATACTAAGAGTTCGTTATTACCCTTAATATCACTCGGATGATCTGCAAACCGTGGGTTGCTAGGCAGGCCACGATAGTCCGCCTCAGTCAATTTGTATTGTTGAATCATGGTACCCATAGCGCCATCCAAAATCAGAATGCGCTGCTTTAGTAGCTCGGGGAGTGCCTGACCACGGGTGTAAGGCTGTGATAAACCATTAAATTGCATTGCTTAACCGGGATTAATCTCTAGAATCTCCTATTGTATTGGCAATAAGCCACTTTTATCTGACCCGGAGCCCCCTATGTTTGGAACTATCCCTGAATTCAATCAAAGTCTTGAAATGATGAAAACGATGTGGGGTCAAGCGGCGACCGGGCAGCCAGGCCAATCTCCCTTTGCTACTGATGCTTCTAAGGCTGCAGGGGGGTTCGGTTCAGCATTCCCAGGACTCGATACAGATGAGCTAGAGAAGCGCATCAAGGACCTCAAAAGCGTTGAAAACTGGCTCAATCTCAACCTCAATGTCTTAAGATCTACCATTCAGGGCTTAGAAGTACAGCACGCTACCATGATGGCCCTTAAATCTTTTGGGGAGGCCGTTTCAGCAACCGCTGCTACCAGCGGGGGATCAAAGGCAGGCACCGAAACTAAAGCCGCTAAGGCCGCTAAACCACGCAAAACCGCAACACACCGTCGGGGTAAAGCTGGCGACTCAACTTACCTCGACGAAGTAGGTAATTCAGATGGGCAATAGCCTCACCCATAGCAAATGTCATTTGGTGAATATCTAACTCACGTTTAAATAAAACCGGCACTATCTCACGAGCAGTAGCCGGTTTTTTGCAGGCCTCGATAGTCTCAGCCAAACGATCGTCATGGTGTGCTTTGAGTTGCTCAACACGCGGCTTCATTCCCGTAAATGGCTTGCCATGCGAGGGCAGTACTAGAGTGCCGTCTGGTAGAGGTAAATATCGATCCAAGGAACTAAGATATAAACCCAAGGGATCTGCATCCGGATCTGTATCGAAGACACTGACATTAGTCGAGATGCGCGGCAATAACATATCTCCTGAAATCAACACACCAAGATCTTTGCAAAATAGTGAAGCATGCTCCGGCGCATGACCGAACCCCATGATGACCTGCCATTCATGTCCGCCAATTAAAATCATTTCGCCCTCAATAATGCGACGATATTGACGTGGTACACCCGGCACCATATTGCTGTAGTAATTCGAGCGCGCCCGAATTTTTTCTAAATCCTCTGGTGCACTCAATCCATGTTTCTGAAAATGATCTGCGGAACCTCCGCCGCCAGCAAGCGCCCCAACTGCTGCGCCACCTTCTTTATGGCTGAACCATTGTGCAGTCAAATAATCTGTCATGGAAATCCACAGCGGTACATTCCATTTCTGGCACAACCACTGAGAGAGTCCAATATGGTCCGGATGCATGTGAGTCACGATGACCCTTAATACGGGCAAGCCTTCTAGCTGGGTTGCAAAGATTTGCTCCCATGCAGCCTTGGTCTCCTCATTAGCAATACCGCAGTCCACAATCGTCCATCCTTTAATGCCTTCAAACTCATCTCGTAAAAGCCATAGATTGATGTGATCCAAGGCGAAGGGGAGGCGCATACGTAACCAACGCACCCCTGGCGCAAGCTCAATCGAACTACCCACCTCCGGCAATGTATCAGCTAGGGGATAATGAATGGAACTGAGATCGCTGGATTGGTTTTTGGTATTCATCTTCTTCTATTCTAGGTTTGCTTTGACAACAGTTCCATCGCCTTGTATCAATTGGTGCGACATCAACCCAGAGAATGGCTATTGTCGCGGCTGCTATCGCACATTGACTGAAATTGCAGACTGGTCAGAACTATCTAATCCGGAGAAGCGTGAGGTTTGCGAAAAACTAGATGCGCGAAAACCTCAAGCACCACGGTAAGTATTGTTATTTATTGACATCCACAATTAAGCGACCACGAACATTTCCGGCCATTAATTCAGTAGCGTACTTCAAAGAATCTTCTAGACTAATTTCACGAGAGATCTCTTCTAAAGTGTTGACATCAACCAGTTTGCTGAGTTGCTCATAAGCAGCGATGCGCTTTGCTTTTGCTACCGTCACACTATTGATGCCGTATAAGGTCACACCACGCAAAATAAAGGGGGCTACGGTCGATGGAAAGTCCATTCCCTGAGCAAGACCACAGGCGGCAACTGCGCCATCACCCTTTGTTTGTGCGCACGCATTGGCTAGTGTATGGCTGCCAACACTATCAACTACAGCAGCCCAACGCTCTTTAGCCAAAGGCTTTCCAGGGGCCGATAGTGCAACGCGATCAATCACCTCGCTAGCACCTAATTTCTTCAAATAATCAGCCTCAGACATGCGCCCGGTACTAGCCACAACCGTAAAACCCAACTTGCTTAAGAGAGTAATAGCGAAGCTACCAACACCGCCTGCAGCACCGGTTACCAATACCTCGCCATCGCTCGGTTTAAGACCATGCTTTTGCAAAGCCATCACGCACAGCATGGCTGTATAGCCTGCAGTACCAATAGCCAAGGCCTGCTTGGCCGTAAAACCCTTAGGCAACGGAATCAGCCACTCGGATTTCACGCGCGCCTGCTGGGCTAATCCCCCCCAATGGCCTTCACCAACACCCCAACCATTGAGAAGCACCATATCGCCTACTTTGAAATCTGGACTAGCACTTTCTAGGACCTCACCTGCGAAATCAATCCCAGGAACCATGGGGAAGCTACGTACTACTGGACCTTTGCCAGTAATCGCTAAGCCATCCTTATAGTTCAGCGTGGAATAGAGCACCTTAACCCTGACATCGCCTTCAGGAAGACTCGCCTCATCGACCTGAGAAAGCTGGGCCCGGTAGCCTTGATCATCCTTATTTACCAAAATAGCCTTAAACATGCCTCTTCCTTATAAAAAGCACTGCATTCTCCGCAGCAAATACGTAATAGGTTTATCCTAATGAGCATTGCTGATTATGGAGGTTTCCATGAAAAAAATTCTACTATTAACTACGATTTCCGGCTTAGCGCTGGCTGGGTGCTCATCAAGTCAAATAAATATGTCCATGGGTAATATGCGCCTCATTACCTCTAGTGGAGCACCTCAAGATGTGATGGATTTCGCAAATACCGCTTGTAAGAATGATTTCTACCAAGGCGCGAGCTTTCTCTCAAAGGCGGGCAAGGAGTATCGCTTTAAATGCGTAAAAGCTGTAGAAAATGAAATCCTAACGCCGATTCCTGGCACAAAAATTACTGCTGAAGCATCTGCACCAGCCACCGCAAAGTAATTAAGTAAAGCAAGATGGCTCCGTTTACCTCTCAAGAGCTACGTAAGGGATTTTCTTCTTTTGCAACCGGGGTTACTGTAATTACCTGCTTAGACGCTGAACAGAATGCTCATGGCATCACGATCAGCTCCTTCAATACTGTCTCACTAGAGCCGCCCCTCATTTTGTGGAGTCTAAAAAAGCAGTCCCGCTTAATGCCTCACTTTGAAGTAGGCCATAAGCAGCTTATTCATGTGCTGGAACGCTCACAAGAAGCAATGGCGATGCATTTTGCTACCGTGAAAGAACATCAGTTCGAAGGTATTGCTCACAAAATGACAGCCAGTGGCCTCACTCAAATTGAGGGATGTACCGCCTACTTTGAATGTGAAACCGTTTCCGTACATACCGGCGGCGACCACAACGTCATCATCGCTAAAGTCATTAACCTCAAGCATAGTCCTGAGAGCCAACCCCTCATTTTTGCTCACAGCAAATTTGTAGGTATAGATTCATCGCTTTAATAACAACCAAAAAAATAGGAATTTTTTCATGATGCGTTTATGGGGAAGAAAAAGCTCTATCAATGTACAAAAGGTGTTGTGGTGCCTTGAAGAATTAGGCCTCAAAGAAGGTCAAGATTTTGAGCGTATCGATGCGGGTCTTCATTTTGGAAAAAATCGTACACCTGAATTTCTAGCGCTCAATCCGAATGGTTTAGTGCCAACACTTGAGGATGGTGAGCTTGTACTTTGGGAATCCAATACCATCTTGCGCTATCTTGCTCGCCAGTACGATCGGTCGAAACGTTTTCCTGCAGATATTGCAAGTCAATATCAATCTGAGAAGTGGATGGATTGGCAAGTTGGGACCATGTGGCCAACCCTGCGTACTGCATTTCTAGGGCTCACTCGCACACCTGAAAGTGAACGACACTACGAGGTCATTAAAAAATCGTACCAAGATACCAATACATTGCTAATCTTGCTAGATCAGCAATTGACAAGCCATCAGTATTGCTCAGGGGAGTCTTTTAGCATTGGAGATATTCCGCTGGCACTCTGTGTCAGTCGATGGATTCTTTTGAACCAAGCCTTCCCAGATCATACCGGGCCACGTCCATCTTTGCCCAACATCGATGCATGGATCAAGCGCATAGAAGCAGAAACTAAATATAGCTTGGTGGCAGAAAAAGAACTCAATATTATTAAGTAAGCCTTAGGAGTATTGGAGTCTTAGAGCACCAGGATCTAGCTCCTCAAAGATCAAACAAAAAAGGTGAACCTAGGTTCACCTTTTTCTTGAGAAGCTTACAAGCATTACTGCTGTTTAAATTTATTCTGATGGTGATCGGCGCCAATAAATAAATACATCGCAGGCACTACGAAGAGTGTAAATAGCGTGCCAATCGATAGACCAGTAAAAATCACAATACCCATGGACTGACGACCTGCAGCGCCTGCACCAGAGGCAATCACTAGCGGAACTACACCCAATACCATCGCAGCAGTAGTCATCAAGATTGGGCGCAGACGTACGCTACTCGCTTCAACAATGGCGTCCAACTTGCTACGACCAGCCTCTTGAAGCTCATTAGCAAACTCCACAATCAAAATACCATGCTTACTAATAAGACCCATTAGCGTAACGAGTCCCACCTGGGTATACACGTTGAGGGTAGTAAATCCTAAGTTAATAAAAATGAGGGCACCAAAAAGTGCCAGCGGTACAGAGACCAAAATCACAATCGGGTCGCGGAAGCTTTCAAACTGAGCAGCCAATACCAAAAACACGATCAAGATCGCAAAGAACATAGTCACTAAGAAGCCGCCAGACTCCGCCATAAACTGACGAGAAGGGCCAGCGTAATCCATGGTGTAGCCACTCGGTGCAACCTCTTTCAGACTCTGCCGCATGAACTCCAACAGATCCGCTTGAGAAATAAATGGCGTACTCACACCAGCGATCGTTGCAGAATTAAGCTGCTGAAAGTGATTAATCGATTGCGGAACTACTTTTTGTTTAATGCTTGCAATCGTCCGCGCCTGAATCATCTGCCCGCTAGGGGTACGAATGTAGTAATCCAAGATCTGATCTGGATTTAAGCGATCTACCTGTTTGACCTGTGGAATCACCCGATAGGAACGTCCAGCAACAGAAAAGTAGTTCACATAACCACCACCTAAAGCTGCTGATAAGGCGCTACCCACCTGCTGTTGAGTCATACCAAGGGCGGCGACTTTTTCACGATCAATCACTAAAACATCTTGAGGCTTATCAATCTTTAAATCGGAGTCAACGAAGAAAAAGTTACCACTGCGACGAGCTTTATCAAGCACCGCCTGAGAAACTTCATTCAGTAACTCATAAGACTCCGTTGTATTAATCACCACCTGAACTGGAAAGCCTTGGGCGCCTGGAAGCGCAGGAAACTGAAATGCAGCTACACGCGCACCAGCAATCGAATTCCATTTACCCTGCATATCCTGTTGGAACTTGGTGGCATTACGACTGCGCTGGTCCCAATCCTTAAGCAATACACCGCCAAAACTACTAGTAGGGCTTGTGATTTGGAACATCTGCTCATACTCAGGCTCAGCTGCTGATATTTGATAAATCTGATCAGCATAGGTCTGCATCTGATTGACCGTGCTATTGGGAGGTCCTGTAGCTGACATCAAGACAATACCCTGGTCTTCGGTTGGCGCCAATTCAGCTCTTGCGGTGGCATACAGATAGGCAACGCCGCCCAGCAAAATAACGCCCATCACAATAATGACCTGCCAAGTGCTTAAGAGTTCGCGCAAAGTCGTTTGATAGCTGTGGTGAACTTTTTCAAAAATACGATCAATCTTCTGCACGAAAGAGGATGCTTCTTGCTCCTCTGTAAAGATCCGTGAGCACATCATGGGAGAGAGCGTCAACGCAATCAATCCCGACACCGCTACCGCACTGGCCAGGGTAAAGGCAAACTCCGTAAATAGCGCTCCCGTTAAGCCACCCTGAAAACCGATGGGGATGTATACGGCGATCAACACCACCGTCATCGCCAAAATGGGACCACCTAATTCACGAGCAGCAATCAGTGAGGCCTCTAATGGGGATTTGCCTTCCTTCATATGGCGATCAACGTTCTCCACCACAATAATGGCGTCATCCACTACTAAGCCAATCGCCAAAACGAGCGCAAGCAGGGTTAGTAAATTAATGGAGTAACCCAATACTTGCATTAAGAAAAATGTGCCAATCAAGGAGAGCGGCATTGCAATCACTGGAACAGCAACCGCGCGCGCACTACCTAAGAAGAGGTAGATCACGAGCGTCACAATCAGCAAGGCTTCTAAGAGCGTTACAACGACCTCATTAATCGAGGTAGTAATAAACTTAGTAGAGTCATAAACTACTTTGCCAGACATGCCCGCCGGCAACTGCTGTTGAATATCTGGTACTGCGGCGCGCACGCGTGCAGCAACATCTAATAAATTGGCCTGTGGAGCCACTTTAATGGCAATGAACACAGACCTCTTGCCGCTAAAGGCTACATTGGTGTTGTAGTCTTCAGAGCCCATGCTCACACTCGCTACCTGATCCAAATAAACAATATTGATGCCGTCTTTTTTAATGACTAATTTACGGAACTCATCTAGTGTATGGAGGTCAGTACCCGCCACCAAGTCGACGGCAACCATATCCCCCTTAGTGCTACCCACTGCTGACAGGTAGTTATTGGCAGCCATCGCGCTATACACATCATCGGCAGCCACTCCAAGACCCGCCATCTTCTCTCGATCAAGCCAGGCACGTAGCGCAAACTTTCGACCACCAGTAATCTCGGCATTCTGGACACCATCAATAGAATCTAGCTTTGGCTTAACAACGCGTAATAAGTAATCCGTGATCGCATTGTTTGGGATTTCATCACTGTAAAAGCCTAGGTACATCGCCGCAGTTGACTGACCAATTTGAACGGTCAATACCGGCTGCTGGGCTTGCGGTGGTAGCTGATTCTTGACCGCGCTAATCTGTGTCTGGATCTGTGTTAACGCCGAATTAGAGTCGTAGTTCAGCTTCAAGGTGGCCGTGATAGTGGACAGGCCACTCACGCTCATCGATGACAAGTAGTCGATACCTTGGGACTGAGCAATTGCCGTCTCCAGTGGCTGCGTAATAAATCCTGCAATCGTTTCTGGATCGGCACCGTAATAGGCAGTCGTAATAGTGACTATCGCATTTTGTGTCTGCGGGTATTGATTGACCGGCAAAGATCCTACCGCCTTTAAACCAAAGACTAAAACAACCGCACTCACCACTAGCGATAGCACTGGCCTACGAATAAAGATATCAGTCCAATTCATCTAGGACTTATTCCTGTGGCTGTGGGTTAGGAGAATTCGCTGGCTGCACTTTGTTATTCACAATCAGTGGGGTGCCATTCTTTAACTTGAGTTGGCCACTAGTAACTACAGTTGCGCCCTCCTCAATCCCCTTCAAAATAGCAACTTGATCGCCACGCGTTGAGCCTGTTGTCACAAAGACCTGCTGTGCCTCAAAGGTAGGTTTGCCTTGTTTATCTTTTTTACCGGTAGGCTTAGCGATAAAGACGGTGGAGCCATAGGGGTTATAGGTGACCGATGTTTGCGGCAAAGTCAGTAACTTCACCTCATCGCCTAGCTTGATATTCACATTAGCAAACATGCCTGGCAAAATCTTTTTATCTGGATTAGCCAATTGCGCTTCAACTTGGATATTGCGCGTATTGGTATCTACCTTGGGGCTCACTGCAGTGACCTTACCAGTAAATTTCGCATCTTTAAATGCATCTGTCGTCAAAATAATTTCTTGTCCAACTTGAATTTGCGCAGCGTTACTTTGCGGTAAGTTGAAATCTACAAAGATAGGATCTAAGGTTTGCAGGGTTAGCAACTTATCACCGGAATTCACATACTGTCCAGGGTTAATCATCACAATACCCACGCGGCCACTAAAGGGGGCCTTTAAATTCTTCTTGGCAACTAAAGCAGTCTGCTGCTCTACCTGCGCCTGCTTGGATGCGGCATCCGCCTTACTGGTATCAAATACGTTCTTGCTTATCGCCTGAATCTCTAACTGCTGTCTATCACGCTCATTAATTACCTTGGATAAATTAGCAAGCGCTTTTAAAGAATTGAGTTGGGCAAGATCAGAGGCATCATTCAATTTAATGAGTAAGTCACCCTCTTTTACATCCATGCCAGATTTAATAGGAACAGCTTGCACGAGGCCGCCGATTTCAGTACTCAGATCAACGCCTCTATAGGCGCGTACATTGCCAACGCTAGAAAGTGTAGGCTGCCATGCTGTTGTTTCCACTACCATCGTGGAAACCGTTGCTGGCGGTAAACCCATACCAGCAATGAAATACTTGATCATAAAAGCCTTGAGCTGATTAAAACCAAAGATCAAGCCTAACAACAAAAATACGCCACACAACATGATGGTCATACGACGACGCAATGGCGTCATAGCCTGTAACTTGGCATTAGTCTTGCTTCGCACAAAACGTTCACGTACACGAGTCCACAAGCCTTTTACTTTTCCCCAAAGAGTATTGAGCCTCTCCTGCAGCTTCCACTCTCCCGCCTTTGCAAGCGCCCAGGCCCTCAAGGCTCCTGTAGCAGCAGTTACTTTAGTTTTAATTGTTTCCAGAAGTTTCATTTTGATCTTTGTTCGCTATGGCTTTTGGTTGAAAGGCAGGGCCGGTACGATTCCACCAACCACCACCGAGTGCTGCAAATAATGCTGCCGTATCAGAGAACCGAGTCGCTTGCGCAGAAACGGATTTGACTTTAGCAATTTGATATTGATTTTGGTAATAAAGAACCGATAAGTAACTTGCAGTGCCTAGCTTATATTGCTGCTGAACTAAATCGAGAGTTTCGTAGGCGTAGCGCTCTGCATCTGATGCCGACTTCAAGGTTTGAGCGCCAGTCTCCAAAGCGCGCAATGCATCAGCCACCTCCTGAAATGCTTTAAGAACAGTTGCTTGATATTGAAATATAGCTTGCTCGTAATTAGCTTCGGCACCACGGCGTTGCGCTAATAATTGTCCACCCTGAAAAAGTGGCTGGAAGATACCACCGGCTATAGACCATAAAGTAGCATTCGGTCCGAACAAGGCTGAGCTGGTTAAGGCAGCAGAACCAATCGCACCCGTGATGTTGAATTGCGGCAATAAATTGGCAGTAGCAACACCCACCAAAGCATTAGTTGCCTTAAGTTGCGCTTCAGCTGCCCGCACATCGGGGCGTTGCCGCACTAAACTCGATGGCAGTGAAAGTGGTAATTTTTCTGGTAACTGCAAAGACTTTAAATCGAACTTCGTAATATTAGCGTTGCTTGGTAACTCACCCACTAAGACCGCTAACTGATTACGAGCAAAAGCTAAATTACGCTCGTAAGTTAATAAATCTACCTGAGAATTAGCAACTAAAGTTTTTTGTGAGGTCACATCAACTCTAGAAACTGTTCCGATCGCTAATTGCTTTTCTGTAACTTCGGCTAAGTTAGTTTGCGCCTTCAGAATTTCTTCGGTAGCTTGCATCTGTGCACGCAGGGCCGCTTCACGTACAGCGCCAGTGACGATATTGGCGGTTAAAGATAGATATGCGCCTTCTAGCTGAAACTGTGCAATTTCCGCCTGCGCCCTAGCGCCTTCGACCGCACGGCGTGCGCCACCAAAGACATCTAACTTGTAAGTAACATTAACTGAAGCGTTATATAGATTGTAGGTATCAGAGCCAAAAGGTCGGCCATAGATAGCTGAGGGCTGCAACTGT
The DNA here is from genome assembly GCA_947452535.1 of Burkholderiaceae bacterium. GTDB lineage: Bacteria > Pseudomonadota > Gammaproteobacteria > Burkholderiales > Burkholderiaceae > Polynucleobacter. Next base: position 17,519 of record CANGCM010000022.1, read on the forward strand.
CGCGTGACACCGGCATTTAAACCAATTGCCGGCAGATATCGTCCACCAATTTGCGCACTCACATTCTCTTGACTTGCACGCAATGCTGCATCAGCAGCGCCTAAATTCGGATTTTGCTGCAAGGCTTTTTTGATCAGAAGATCTAACTCGGGAGACTTAAACAATTCCCACCACTGCGCCTCAATATCCGCACCCTCAATCAATTCTTGATCGGTACCGCCAGGCACCCTGGGTGCAGTGGCTAATTTCTTAGAAAGCGTAGTCTCAGTATATGAAGAGGTATTGGGCGCATCTGGTTGTTTAAAGTCTGGGCCCACTGCACATGCAGAGAGAATGCCCACTAAAATTAGCGAGAGCAAACGCAAACTAAAGAAATCTTTTGAATCAAACATGAAGTGGGAGAAATATCCTTTTCTACAAAAGATATTTGAACACACTTTCATAAACCAGTCTGTGTAACACTTTGATTTGAATAATAAATTTTTACACAACTCAGTATGGAAGTTTAGCGGGAGTTTTTTATACTCTGCCTATCTTGTTAATGCGCAATTTCTCCAAAACCCCCGCTCTGAAAGTCTTGTATCGCCTGAGTGATTTCTTCTTTGGTATTCATGACAAAAGGGCCGTACCCAACAATGGGCTCATCGATAGGTTCGCCACTAAGCAATAAGGCAGTGGAGTCTTCTAAGGCATGGAATTGGATATTTTGACCTTCTTGACCAAACATCAACATCTGAGCATCTTTTGCTACTGCACCCTCACCAGCATCAATAGCACCCTTCAAAACAACGAGTGCGGCATTCCAACCCTCAGGTACGGGAATTATTGAGATTCCTTTCTTCAGCTTTAGATCAATCACATTCATCGGCGTGAAAGTATTAGCAGGCCCCATATGGCCATCGAACTCTCCAGCAATGATCCGGGCCTTGCCCGCACTATTCTTGAGGTCAATTGCAGGAATCTGTTTATCCAGAATGGCTTGGTAACCCGGTTTAGTCATTTTTTGCTTGGCTGGCAAGTTCACCCAAAGCTGCACCATCTCTAAAGTTCCGCCATGTTTGGCAAATCCTTCAGAGTGAAACTCTTCGTGCAAGATGCCTGATCCAGCGGTCATCCACTGCACATCCCCAGGGCCAATCTTCCCACCCTGCCCCGTAGAATCCTGATGCGCTACTTCACCCTCATACACAATTGTGACCGTTTCAAAGCCGCGATGAGGATGTGAGCCCACACCCTTACGATCGGTCGTCGCAAGAAACTCTGCTGGACCTGCGTAATCGAGCATTAAGAACGGGCTCATTTCTTTTCCTAAATTCTGATAGAAAAATAATGTGCGAACCGGAAACCCATCGCCAACCCAGTGCCCTTGATCATTCCCCTGTATGCCGATTACTTTTTTCATATTTTCCCAACGCGCAGATGACCTGCTTTGCTGCCGCTTGTTGACGTGCTCGTGAAATTACTCGACCGTAACGGACTGTTTTCGTTAGGGGGTCACTTTGGTCGGGATCTTTGACCATCGTGGATCTTTTTTTTTGACCATCACGGTTGTGGTCGATTTTCCCTTTTTAATCTTGTATCCCTCTTTCTTTTTAGCTGGATTTTTCCATTGAATCCCGTCACCTACGATGGGTAACTGGAACTGAATGGACAGCTCGTGTTCGTTCTTTTTCTCATCATATTTAACCTTAATTAATTCGATTAATCCAGTCAAATATTGTTTCTTTTGTTCATCACTTAATTCTTTTTTCCGATCCAGAGTTTGACCAAAAACCTTGAGCCAATCGACCCACTTCCTATTCTCATCCCCACCTTTAAGCTGAAGTTGTAGATTGGCTATCTTGATCTCAAGGTCGTGTATCTGTTCATCCGATTTCTCTAGAGCCATCTTATAGATTTCAGCTTTAACCTTACCTGAAGCGGTATTGAACAAAAGTTCGGCTTGGGACTCTTTTGTTTGAACAAGCACCTTTTGTAAATGCTTAATTTGTCTCTCAAGTGTTTTTAATTCGGCTTCAGTCTTCGATAGTGGGGCTCCACTCTCTTCAAGAATTTTCCACTTAACCTCTTCCTTGAGGATGCTTGAATTTTTATGAGTATTGATTACTGATTCCCATACGAGTAGGTCGGTTTCTGGAATGTTCAAAGAGCGTGACATTCCACAACCTTCACCTCGCTTCCAAGGTGTCTTTGATCCACCGTTCTCAACCCAGTCCCTCTCTTTATTCGGACAGTAGTAGAGCTGCTCGTTTTTATCCATCTTCCGTCTAGCTGAAATTGAGCGTCCACAATGACCACATACCATTAAATCTCTCAAGAGAAAAAACTGTTTTGTTCTGTTCTGTTGTGATACACGACTAGTTTTTCTAGCCTTTAGTTGCTGAACGGATGTCCAAGTAGTTTTATCAACAATGGCTGGACATTCGGTTTCTATTTTTTCATCACTCTTCTTATCGTGATAGTGATAGCTACCTTTGTAGTGTGTGTTTTTTATTAAAGCTTGTATTGAACCTATCGACCAAGTGCTTGCTCGTCTTCTAGGTAGAACTCCATTTGAATCGAGCAACTTTTTGATATCCAAGGTGCTTGCTCCCTTAGATGTTTCAGTGAAGATCTTTTTAACCCAAACTGATTCTTCTTTATTCAGAACTAATTTTTTATCGACTAACTTGTATCCGAAGGGTGGTGGTCCACCAAACCAGAAGCCCTCTCGAGCACGATTTAACTTACCTAATCGAGTTCTCTCAGCTCTGATTGAGTTTTCAAACTCACCCATACCATCGAGAATCATCTTCATCAGCTTATCTTGTGGATTGGATAAATTGAACTGTCCATCCTTCGTGTACAGGGTTACATCTTGCTTGATACATTCATATCTAAAAATTGAAGCGACCTGATCATTTCTTGATAGCCTTGATTGATCGTAGACCCATAGGTGTTTAACTTCACCACGCTTCATCGCTTCATATAGTTTTAGAAGGATTGGTCTACCGTTTATATCTTCGTGATGTGAGCTCTTTCCACCCTCATCCCAATGATTTGGTTTGAAACCTAATTGCTTTGCTTTTTTTACTCCCAACTGGTGCTGGGTAGTTAGTGATGTCCCCTCGTTGGCTTGAGCCATCGATGAAACCCTTGTGTAGATATGAAGGGTCGTATTTGGGTCTGTTACCTTTTTAATTCTTTCCTTCACTATGGGTCATCTCCACCAAGGTTCCATTTGGAACCAATTTATACGAATGTTGATACGGTTGAATGAGACATTGTGACACCGTGAGTCTTATTCAGCCAATTGGAAATTCGACGGAGACTCATACCTCTTCTCCTCATTGTCTTCATTTCTTTAATGATGGCTTGCTCGTTAGGGTTCTTTATTAGCTTCTCTTCTTCGACTTTGAATCCGAAGCGAGTAAAGCCACCCAAGAACTTTCCTTCTGTTTTCTGAACCTGCTTCACTTCACGAATTCGAGTGGCTATCCTTTCACGCTCAAAAGTAGCAAAGGCTGACAGGATTGTGAAAATCACGCTTCCGATTCCATCATTCGTCACATCTCCACCAAGATCAATGAAGTGAACTGAAATTCCACGCTCTTTGAGTTCGTGAAGTGTGTTCAAAGCGTTTCTTGTGTTTCTGAAAGCACGGTCAAGCTTACTGAACACGAGAACATCCCCAGATTCAAGTTTTTCGTACAGCTTAGAACCTTCTGGTCGTTTGTGGAACTCAAGGCTTCCACTCACACCCTTTTCTGTAATGAAGTTCTCTAGTGGGATGTCGTACCCCTTTAGAACAGAGTAAGACTGAATCTGACGGAGCTGAGTCTCTAGACTCTCTCCCTCGTTTGCTTGTTGGAGAGTACTAACCCTTATGTAACCGTAGACCTTCATAACTAAATCCTTTCTCTCAATTCTTAAAGTAATTATACCTATTTTTACTAATAAAATCAAGCACTTAATTCGTTTTTCGTAAGATTCGTCTACAAACGGTCTTTACTGTCGTTCGACTCGTTACAACGAACCGAACTTTATTTACCGAAATCTTTTGGGAAATTTGTAAAAGTTACCGAAGCCTGATACGCTGGATTTTTCAAGCTTGAAATTCCAAAAATGGCTGGTAACGAACACCTAGTAGTCGAGTACTTGATAAATCACAAGAACTCGTTGACCCTTAATCATCTTGGCTCGATTAGCAGAATCCAAAATCCTGGGGCTAATGGTCAACTCTTAGACATCACCTCAACGGATCTACTTCGTACCGAAGACTCTGGAAAGAAAGCCGACATATTCCTCAACGGTAAAGGAGTGTCGATAAAGCAAACTGGTTCAAGCTTTCTTTACAACAGACTACAGAGAGCTGAAATGCTCAGGGTATTTACAAGTCTAGGCTTTTCAAACCCAAGCACCACCTTATCGAAAATGGATGGCTTGATTCAGAAATTTCAGAATGGTGAGTTTGAATCAAGAGATAGACATTGGACGGAAGGTTTTAACGAGCCTGACTTTATTTCACTACTCGAGTTTCTAATGATGAAGGGAAGCCCTAATTTAGGTGTTTCGGCTCATCCAGCAGATTTTGTTTTGACGGCTCCACAATCAAATATCACTCCGTCTAAGATTTCTTGTGACACCTTCAAAGAATACTTCACAAAATATAAAGATGTGATTTTTCTTAGCCTGAGAAGACAATGGGTTGGTCAATCAAGTAGTAGTGAACACGCTCGAGCAACTGGTCTAGCCAATAAGCCAGACAATGGACCGTGGGTATTCAAAGAAATTGTTGGCTCACCAAGAACAGGGTGGAAATCACAGGCTGAATTTCCACTCAAAGATAGACGAACTGTTTATATGATTTTTATAACAGTAAAGCCTTAACTTAGGCTTTGTTGATAAAGCCACAAAAGGTGTTCGGTATCTTGTAACGAACAATTAGTGTGCTTTGATAGTGAGGAAAAGAATGAAAGGAATTTCAAGTAATCACTTACTGTGAAGCTTGATTTCTCTTCTTTATAAATGAGTTCCCATAACAAGCTATCAATCACAACGAACTCATCAGGAAAGCAAATAGCCAAGATAGCCGAAGCTAACGGAATAGCCACCCCTCTCATTGTTGTGAGCGTCTTAAGCTTTAACTCTATTTCGTAATTCTTATCATCACTCCGAATAGAAAAACAAGCTCGAGTAATTGGTACAACTACTTCGTCAACATTAATTTCACGCTGCTGTTTGGATCGGTGATATTGTTTGTCGAGCTTCCATCTAAGAATTTGATCAAACTCAACAGCCGATAAATATGGAACCTCACGCTCCTGAAGAGCCTTTTTAATTTGCTTCTTTAACTGAAGCGTTTCTTGAAAGTCATCAGAGCTAACACTAAGCTTAAGTAGCTTAAGTGCTAGCCCTTGATCAGGCTTCAACATAACTCAGCCATCACCTCTTCCATTTCCATTTGGTCTAACTTTAAGTAAGAACTTACATCAATCACTTTTCCAGCTTTAATTTTCTTTATATTTAAGGGCTGAGTGTTAGCCAAATCTTTTTTAATTTGATTTGCTAGTTGATGAGCAAAATTAACAGGAACAGCATTTCCAATCATTTTGTAACCGTCAGCTATTTGTGAGTAATAGAAAATATGTTCATCAGGGAATGTTTGAATTCGAGCACATTCACGAACTGACAGTCTTCTATATAAGTCCTCTTTACCAACAACAAACCTCTTATCGTTAACACCAAAAGTAACCATCTCTGGTGCTTGTGGGTGGAGTGGAGCGTGTCTACCACCAGCTTGAATAGTGAATGAAGGTTTATTCCAAGGTCTCACTCTATTTCTTGATAAGAAAATTGTTGAGAAACCACCAGTCATATATTCGTGATTGATGAATTTCTGTTTTGGATTTGTTTTATTTTTATCACCAGCTGGGACTACATTTTTTTCTAAGTCCTTGATAGCGTCCAACAACACTGGTTTGTAAACTTCAGGTTCAGGTGGGGTGAATAGCTTTCCATACTGCTCAAGATAACCAACAATAATCACCCTTTGTCGATCTTGAGGAACACCATAATCATTAGCGTTGAGAAGGCTATATGAAACATTGTATCCAAGCTCAGCAAAGCTTTCTAAGATCTTAACGAACGCTGGTCTATGACGAGCAGCTAATATTCCCGATACATTTTCAGCTAAAAAGAATTTAGGTCTCTTAGCTTTAATCAGATCAATGTAATTAAAGAAAAGTTGACCACGATGATCTTCTATTCCTCTTAGAGCACCTGCTTCACTCCAACTTTGACAAGGTGGACCACCAATCATTCCGTCTATTTCATCGGGAAGATCAGCAGGTTCAATTTTCACAATACTTCTTTTGTCTAGTTTGGTTTTTGGAAAGTTCTTTTCATAAGTTTCCCAAATTGATTTGTCGTACTCATTAGCCCAAACAACTTCAAAACCAGCGTTTTCAAATCCTCGGTCAAGACCACCAGCTCCAGAGAAAAACGATGCTATCTTCATTTTTTGTCCTTATTTCAATTGCTTTACTGAAAAACAAACCTTACTCATTTTGAACAAGCCATCAAACTCAAGGAAACACACCTCTTTCAGAGTTCTGAATTGATGTTGATGCTTTCCTCTTATACCTGCTTACCGTAGCTTCAATTTTACGCTTTAGATCATAAGACGGAGTGATGTTTTTTGCTTGACACTCAAGTAGTTCTATTTTGAACTGAGGAAGATTTTTCCCAACTTCCCACAGCTTTGTTTTAGGGTTCTGAGTGATGTAGTCATAGACCATCAGAGCAGTCCTCATTCCTTGGATGTTGGGTTGACCTTTGAACTTGTATTTTGACTCGCTCTTTTTAGCGTACTGTCTTCCTCTTTCCCCCTTGTGATGCTCAGCTAGTATTTTTCTGAAGCGTTCTAAAAGGAACTTTTTGGGGAGACTCAACGGGACGCTCACCAAAAGAGCTTGTCCTTCGATCCCTTTGAGGTCATCAACCGTTACAACTTGAAGCGTACTCAATGCTTGTGGTTCAGCAAATAGCTTCATTCCACGACTATCTTTCGTCCACCACTCCTTGAAGCTATCCCCCCTCACATCACCGAAATCTTTATAAAGCTCAACCAAGCCTTTTTTACCTCCCGACTCACAAGTTTGGATGTACTTCTCTGATCTCTTTAGATACGACCACCAGGTGAAATAGATGGTGTCCTCCCAATACCGTTTCGGCTTTGGTTTCTTTTCCGTACCAAATGTTGGGTGTTGATACGGAAAGTGTCTTTTAGCTGGTCGATTCATCACAATATGTTAACACTTTATATAGAACAAATAAAGTGGGAGTGTTAAGAAAATGGGTTTTTCGATACACTGATCATATCGGTTGAGAAAGCAAACAAAGCCAATCAAATCGGTACTTAAACAAACTTTAATCAATGAAAAGGAATTAAAAATGAGCAATTCAATTGTTAACACTAACAACCAATTAGTAAACGGTACTTTGATCGAATCTTCAGTTATGGAGTTCAAAGGGTACGCTCGGAAAACGGCTGAAAACATTCTTGAAATGGGTCGAGTGGTTTATGAAACTAAAGACAAACTCAAAGCCAATAAGGAAGATTTCGAGGTTTTCTGTTCCAAAGTTGGTTTCAAATCTACTTCCAGTTCAATCAAGAAACTCTCCCAAATCGGTAAGGGTTACTTGATGATGAAGTCACAAGCTGACTATCTACCCAATAGCTGGACAACTCTTTATGAGATTTCAAGACTGGCTGAGTCTGAGCTGACGAAATACATATCTGAGGGAGTTATCCACCAGAATGTTCTGGGGTCTGTAATTAAATCCCTCAATGGCTCATCCAAAAACGATGAGACTTCTAGTAAAGAGGCTGGTGTTGATGGGGAAAGACAAGAGGAAGTTCCAAATGGAACGGTTAACGGTTTGACCTTTACCTGTACCCTTAAAAATGTGAATGATGTAGCTTTCAAAGCACAGCTACAAATGATCATTCAAAACCTTGAACAACTTGATGTTGATGTGAAATTGGCTCCCGAGCTGAAGTCAGCCCTTCAACCATTAGTTCGAAAAGCAGCCTAAGGAGATGGATATGAATATGAACCTAGACTGGGCTCAAAAATATCGTCCAACGGCTATTCAGGATGTGATCCTTCCAAACAACCTTAAGGAAAGACTTCAAAAGGTTATTACTCAGAGTGGAGGTATTTCACTTCTATTCTGGGGTCGACCTGGCTGTGGAAAAACTACTGTTGGTCAGCTTATCAACCCATCTGAAACCTATCAAATTGACTGTACGACATCTCGTTCAATCGATATGGTGAGGAGTCTTGAACGCTACTGCTCAACTTTTAGTCTCGA